>NZ_JBATWS010000398.1:0-3448 GCF_049672805.1 Parvibaculum sp. | reverse complement strand
CGATATATCAGACCGGTGCGCCGATACCATAGAAAAAGGGGCCCCGAAGGACCCCTTTCCCTTCAATCAGAAGGCATGTGCCGTAGTGAGCGTCGGCCCAGACCTTGCGCATCGCGAAATAGAGGATGCCGGTCAGCGCGATCAGATAGATCAGCACCTGAAAGCCGAGCTTGTGGCGCTGCTCAAGCTTCGGTTCGGCCGTCCACATCATGAAGTGGGTCACGTCCTTCGCCATCTGCTCGACGGTGTTGGGCGTACCATCCTCATATTCCACCTGGCCGTCCGAGAGCGGCTTCGGCATGGCGATCATGTGGCCGGGGAAGTATTTGTTGTAGGAGCCCGCGGTCACTTCGAAGCCTTCCGGCGCGTCCTCATAGCCTACCAGCACCGAATAGACATAGTCGGCACCGCCCGCCCGCGCCTTGGTGAGGAGCGAGAGATCGGGAGCGGCTGCACCGAGAGCAGCGGCGGCGGCTTCAGCATTCGGATAGGGCGAAGGGAAACGGTCCTTCGGCTCACCCGGACGCTCATACATTTCGCCGTCAGAGTTCGGGCCATCCACGACGGTGATCTCGGCAGCGAGAGTCTTGACCTGGCCTTCCGTGAACTCCGGGCCACCCGGCTGAGCCAGGTTGCGGAAGCTCACATATTCCATCGAATGACAGACGGAGCAGACTTCCTTGTACACCTTGTAACCACGGCGCAGAGCATCGCGGTCATATGTACCGAACACGCCCTCGAAGGACCACTTGACGTCGATCGGTGCGACCCCGTCGTCGGCTGCGCGGGCGGGCGTACCCGCCAGAAGCACGGCACCGAGCGCCGCAACAGCGGCAAGCGAGAAGGCGCGGGAGATGGTTTTCATTGTCGTTTTCACTTTCACCTCTCCCCTCAGCTTCCAGATTCGTCCTGAGCCTTCGCGGGCAGCACCGACGCGGCAATGCTTTCCGGCAGAGGCTTCGGCTTTTCCACCAGCCCGAGAACGGGCAGCACGATGAGGAAGTGCGCGAAGTAGTAGATGGTCAGGATACGCGACAGGTCGGTAACGTCGAAGCCGCCATCGCCCACAGCGATCAGGATCTTGTCCGGGGACTGGCCGCCGCAATAGCCGAGGCCAAGGCAGGTCACGAGGAAGATCCAGAAGAACTGCTTGAAGAGCGGACGGAACCGTGCGGAGCGCACTTTCGACGTGTCGAGCCAGGGCAGCACGAAGAGAATGGCAATCGCACCGAACATCAGGATGACGCCGCCGAGCTTGTCCGGCACCGCACGCAGGATCGCGTAGAAGGGCAGCAGATACCATTCAGGCACGATATGCGCAGGCGTGGAAAGCGGGTTCGCCTCAATATAGTTATCCGGCTCGCCCAGCCCGTTCGGGTTGAAGAAGACGAAATAGGCGAAAAGGATCATGAAGAGGACGAGGCCGAACGCGTCCTTGATGGTCGCATAGGGCGTGAAGGGAACGGTGTCCTTCTTCGGGTCCTTGACTTCGATACCCGCCGGGTTGCCCTGCCCCGCTACATGCAGCGCCCAGACGTGGAGAATGACCACACCGGCGATGAGGAACGGGAAGAGATAGTGCAGCGAGAAGAAGCGGTTGAGCGTCGGATCGCCGACCGCGAAACCACCCCAGAGCCAGGTCCGCAGGCTTTCGCCGACGAGCGGAATAGCGCCGAAGAGGTTGGTGATCACGGTTGCGCCCCAGAAGCTCATCTGACCCCAGGGAAGGACGTAGCCGAAGAAGGCCGTCGCCATCATCAGGAGGTAGATCAGGACGCCAAGAATCCACAGCACTTCGCGCGGCGCCTTGTAGGAGCCGTAGTAGAGGCCGCGGAACATATGGATATAGACGGCGATGAAGAACATTGATGCGCCGTTTGCGTGGACGTAACGGATGAGCCATCCGTAGTTCACGTCGCGCATGATCTTCTCGACGCTCGCAAAGGCAAGCTCGGTCGTCGGCACATAGTGCATGGCAAGCACGATGCCGGTGACGATCTGGACCGCAAGGCAGAAGCTCAGAATGCCGCCAAAGGTCCACCAGTAGTTGAGGTTCTTCGGCGTCGGGTAATCGACAAAGCTGTCATTGACCAGACGCAGGACCGGCAGGCGCGAGTCCAGCCAGCGTGTAAATCCGTTGCCGGGAGTATAGGTGCTTTCACCGCTCATCTGTCAGCCCCCTCAGCCGATCTTGATTCTTGTGTCGGAAAGGAACTCGTAAGGCGGCACGTCGAGATTGGTCGGCGCCGGGCCCTTACGAATACGGCCTGACGTGTCGTAGACCGAACCATGGCAGGGGCAGAAATAGCCGTCATACTCGCCGCGATAGGAGAGCGGCACGCAGCCCAGATGGGTACAGATGCCGATGACCACGAGCCACTGCCTTTCCAGCTCGCCACCCGGACCGGTGCGCACGCGCTCATCATCGGATTCGGGGTGGGGAAGCGATGCCACATCAACAGCATCGGCGGCTGCAATTTCCTCTTCCGTCCGGTGACGGATAAAGATGGGCTTGCCGCGCCACTTCACCGTGATTTCCTGCCCAACGGGAATGCCGCTGAGGTCAAATTCGGCGGAGGCAAGAGCCAGCACCGACGCATCAGGATTCATCTGGTCGATCAACGGCCAGACCGCTGCAGCCGCACCGACCGCAGCGAACGCCCCTGTCGCCACATAAAGGAAATCGCGCCGTGTCGGCTCGTCCGCGTGGATTTCTGCCACGGTTCAGGTCTCCTCGTTGAATTGATCGAGTGCCGTAATCACCGCCCGGCCATCAGTTTGAAACGATGCCCCGAGACAAGGAAGCACCTTTCGACAGGCAGGACACGGCACCTTAAAAACCGCTGCATGGCACGAAAGACCGACGAATCCCCTGTTTTCGCCCCATACGTTGCGTGGTTTTGTGGCATCCAATCGGCATGTTGTCCAGCCCCGCCGCCCCTGTGGCAGGATGACGCATCGCCGCACCTCGTTTCATTTGAAGAAGCTCATGCGATTAGCCCTTTATGAACCGGACATTCCACCCAATCTGGGCACGCTTATCCGGCTCGGCGCCTGCCTCGGCGTGCCTCTCGATGTGATCGAACCTTGCGGATTTCCCTGGGGCGACCGGGACCTGAAACGGGCGGCGATGGATTATGGTGCGTTGGGTGAGGTGATCCGGCATGAAAGCTGGGAATCATTCTCAACAAACCGGCCCGCACATGCGCGAATCGTGCTGCTCACCACGAAAGCCTCCCTCCCCTTCACAGCGTTCAGCTTCAGCCCCTCGGACATATTGCTGGTGGGGCGAGAAAGTGCGGGCGTACCCGACGCCATCCACCAGGCGGCGGATGCGCGGGTGACGATCCCGATGAAGCCCCCTGCCCGCTCGCTCAACATGGCGGTGGCCGCCGCGATGGTTCTCACGGAAGCGCTTCGGCAGACAAACGGCTTTCCGGGGGCTAAG
>NZ_JBATWS010000397.1:0-2068 GCF_049672805.1 Parvibaculum sp. | reverse complement strand
TCTCACAAACTTCCGCGCCACATCGAGGTTCTCACCATGGGCGGGGACGGCGGACGGGAAGAGCATCTCCATCGAGTGATCAAAGCGGATCACGTTGAACGTATCGCGGGGCGTGAGCCGGTCGAGGGCGAAGAGAAGGCTTTCCTTTGCCTGCACCATGGAGGGGCCGGCCATAGAACCTGAATTGTCGATGACGAGAATCGCTTCGCGCGGCTTTGCTTCCGGCAGCACATCTCCGGAGGGCGGCGCAAGCATGACGAGAAGATAATCCTCGTCTCCCACGCGCTCCTTGAAGAGGGCCGCTGTCGGCGCCTTCATGCTGGCGGGTTTCCAGACCAGCTCGAAATCCTTGTTGGCGGGCACGACATCCTTTGCAAGATGGATGTTTGCCTTGCGCGCGTCATCACTATTGCGCGTGAGGGTGATGGCGTGGTGTGAACTCACTACATCGCCAAGCGGGAAGCCCACATCCAGCGTGACGGAAAGGCTCACGGGGTTGAGAGGGCCGTCATCGGGATGCTGCACAGGGGGCTGTTCGAGATGGTCCTTCGGCTCTTGCGGAATGACCGTTCCCCAGCCGCCTTCGCCCGGCGTGAAATCCACAAGCTGCGGATCGACATTTCGCGGTGTGTAGCGAGGCGCAACCACCATCGGGAAGCGCAGCGAAAAGGCTTCGCTATCGCGGCGCACCGTCTGCTGATATTCGATCTGGATGATGATGGTTTCCTTCGGTCCGATATTCGCGACCGAGTTGGTGAAAACATTGGGACGCTGCTGTTCGACAAGGCTCGCCTTCTGGCCATTGTCCCGCGCTTCCTCATAGGCGCGGCGCGCTTCTTCCTTCTCCTTGATCTGCCCTTCGATGACGCGCTCACCGATGACCATTTTCAGCGTATCGACAGCGGAGTCTTCCGGCAGCGGAAAGACATATTTGCCTTCGACCCAGCCATCGCCCGGGTTGATGAAATGCTGCGTCACACGGGTGCGGGCGATTAGGCCCGTGACATCGATCTTCACATCCGTTGCGAGCAGCGGGGCGGGCACATATTTGCCGGGCTCGGTTGAGTGGAGCAGCAATGTTCCGCTCTCCACATCGTCCAGCCGCATGAGGCCATCTGTCGTGTTTGCCCGCGCCTGCTGCGCAAGCGTGGCGACAATCAGGAGGCTGAGGCTCGCAAGGATCGCCAGAACGGCGAGCGGATGGGACCAGCGGCGCGGATGATGCGCGAAGCTGAGATGGCGTGAGAGATCGGACATTTTGCTTTCCCCGCATATGGCATATCCGGACCTGACCCTTTCCGGACGGAATGAGTGTGTGGGGCAAATGAGGCCAAAGCTGCGGCCAAAGGGGACCGGAACCGACCCTTTTCAGGGCGTTTTTGTGTCATGGGGATTCACACAGGCAGCCTCAGCCGAAGGTCGGGGAGCGCGCATCCCGCAAAATCTGGGCGAGTTTCCTCGTTCCCCTGGCAATCGCTTTTTCGGGGATGGAGGCGTAGCCCATGTAAAGGCCGGGGCGGCCGGGCGTGAGGCGATAGGTGGAAAGCGCACCGACATGGATGCCGCCCGCCGCAGCAGCGGTGGCGAGTGCCTTGTCATCTGCCTGATCGGGCAGGTAGGCCGAAAGCTGCAAGCCGCCTTCGCCCGGTGCGGCGCGGAGATAGGGCGCAAGTTCGTTCTCGAGTGCGTGGAGCAGAGAGGCGCGTCGTTCCGCGTAGCGCCCTCTCATGCGCCGGATATGGCCGCCGAAATGCCCTTCGCCGATGAAATCAGCAAGGGCCGCCTGCATGGCAGGAGGAGGCACATGGCCGCTGATGCGGATGGCGGTGGCGAAGGCATCGACCAGGCTTTCCGGCACGATGAGATAGCCGATCTTCAGCGCCGGGAAGAGCGTCTTTGCGAAGGTGCCCATATAGATGACGCTTCCCCCGCGCGGGTCGAGGCCTTGCAGCGAGGGGATGGGGCGACCCTGATAGCGATATTCACTGTCATAGTCGTCTTCGAGAATCCACGAGCCGCTCTGCCTTGCGTGGTCGAGAAGGGCGAGGCGGCGGGGCAAAGACAACGT
>NZ_JBATWS010000396.1:0-1639 GCF_049672805.1 Parvibaculum sp. | reverse complement strand
TCCGTCATATATTCCGAAGGCTCGAAATTCTCGCTACCGTTGAACTGCACGGAAAAAGGAAGATTGGCCCAGAGGAAGCGGTCAATCGGATCATAGTCCTGATAGGAATTGACGATATTTGGATCGTTCTTCTTTCCGAACAGGGATGCACCGCGCATGAAACCGAGCGCCTCGTCGAAGCCGCGATCTTCGGGGCGTGAGCCTTCCGTGCCGCCGAGGTGCCACTTGCCCAGCATCGCCGTGTGATAGCCACGCTCCTTCAGCATTTGCGGGATATAGATTTCGTCCAGCGGCACGCTCATCGCATTGACATGCGGAGCGTCCTTTGCGCGGTCGGCGAAATAGACCGCATCATCGCCCGAGAAAGAGGCAATGGTTTCTGCGAACTCGGGCGGCGCAGGCGTGAATTCGAACCCGAAACGGGTGGCAAAGCGGCCCGTCATGATTGCAGCACGCGACGGCGCACAGGTCGCATTGCCAGAATAGCCATTGATGAAGGTCGCACCATTATGCGCCAGCGCATCAATATTGGGCGTGGGCACCGTGCCGCCCGCAAGACCCCCGCCGCCGAAGGTGAGGTCGTTGAAGCCAAGGTCATCCACCAGAATGAGGACGATGTTCGGTGCTCTCTGGGTAGGCGGAACCTCTGCTTTCGCCGGCCCTTCATCCCAGACCACTTCACGGTTCGGCTGCACCGGATTCCTGATCCCTTCTATGATGCCGGGCAGGTAGTACCAGTAGCGATTAAAGAGGGTGGCACCTACAGCAACAACAATGACCAGCGCGCCAATGAGGATCGCGCCGCGCTTACCGATTTTCATGGCAACCGCCCTCCCGAGTTAATGCAGACCATTAACTTAGGCCGTCCGAAATCAATCGGCAAGCCGAATGTCAATACCGGGACAGGCGGAAGGACTCAGGCAGCGGGGCGCGGTTTGCGCGCAGCACCCTGCCCGCCATGAAAGCGCCGCTCCCCGGCAAACTTACTGCGGGCGAAAGGGCGGCGTTCGGAGGCTCCATCCAGAAAATCACGGATCAGCGGGATGACCTCGCTGGCGCGCGACACAAGGAAGAGGTGGCCACCGGGCACAATTTCGAGCCGTGCGCCGGGGATGAGCGAGGCGAGGAAACGACCATTCACCTTCGGCACGATCCGGTCATTGTCGCCCGCGAGAACCAGCGTATGGACACGCAGGAAAGGAAGGAACGGAACACTCGTCCAGCCCATGCCTGCCAGCAATTGATAAAGATAGCCGCGCAGCGTGGGTGCCCGGAGGCGGCTTGCATGATCGCCCGCGCCATCAGCCTCATCGCCATAGAGCGTTTCAAAATGCTGCATCATGTAATCAGCATTCATGTAGCGGCGCGGATGGGCGAGTTTTGCAAGGGCGGCTGGCTTGCCCGGCACCATGAGGAAGCCGGCAGAGGTTGCCGCGAGAATGAGCCGATTCACGCGTGAGCCATATTGAAAGGCGAATTGCTGCGCCATGGCGCCGCCCCAGGAAACGCCCATCACATCGACTTCGTTATAGCCAAGCTCATCAAGAATACCTGCCGCCATGCGGGCAAATTGCCAGGGGCGATAGGGCAAGGCGGCGGCGGGCGACCCGCCAACGCCCGGCGCATCAAAGGTGATGAT
>NZ_JBATWS010000395.1:0-2807 GCF_049672805.1 Parvibaculum sp. | reverse complement strand
GCATTGATGATCTGCGTATGCTCGCGATCAACAAGCGCCGCCGTGTCGATTGCTGGATGGACGAGCCGACAAGCGAAACGCTTCTCTCGCGCTTCGGCTACTGCTTCCGGGAAAAGCCTGGCTCCGGTTATCCGGCCATTCTGAACGACCATCTGATCGAGCGTCCGGGCGAACCCATTCGCATCGAAGGGCCGGGCGGCACGATCACCGCCATTCCGTTTGATCAGGATCACGGGAATATCCGGTCGCTCGGTTTCCGCTTCGGGCCGCTTGCCTATTCGGCTGATGCTGTTGGCATTCCCGATGAGAGCTTCGCGCTGCTTGAAGGCATCGAATGCTGGGTGGTGGATGCGCTGCGCTACACGCCGCATCCGACACATGCGCATGTGGCTATGGCGCTGGACTGGCTGAAGCGAGCGAGGGTGCGTCAGGGCGTTCTGACCAACATGCATGTTGATCTCGACTATATGACGCTCAAGAACCAGCTGCCGGATAATGTTGTTCCCGCCTATGACGGGATGCTGCTGACCTTCGATCTCTGAATAAAAAGGGCGCGCCTTTCGACGCGCCCTTATTTCCGGTTGCTATATGGTTCAGCGCTTCGAAGGCGTATCCACCTTGCGCAGATCCGTCTCGCGCACGATCTCGCCCGTCTTCCGGTCCATGACGATCTCCACCGGCTCGCCCATGCCGTTTGCCGCATGGAAGGCCATCTGGCTTTCGAGGGTCACGCCCGGAACCTGCTTGGCGTTTGAATATCCCCTTTCTTCAAGCCAGGCGACCGGATCAGAAATGTCCGCCTGCTGACCAATAAGGGTCGTTGTGGTCGTGACAGTCGTAGTGGCAATCGTGCCCGTAACCGGATCAACCTGCGTTGCCGCACCGGCATCTGTCTGCACCACACCGGGCGATTGGATGGTGGTCTGGGCCATTGCCGACGGCGCAAGGAGAAGGGCGGCACCAGCCGCGCCAGCCAGCAGGGCTTTTCCGAATTTCGACATAGGCATGTACTCCATCTGAGTTTGGCGTTGCTGGTCCCCGTGAACCCTCGCCGTAACAATGCGCGAGGCGCCAAATCGCTCCGGCGTTTCGCGCAAAAGCAACGGCGCAGAAGCCGAAACTTCTGCGCCGTGCCTGTGGCCTCCGTCGATGGACGAAGATTAGTAAGCAGCGTCTTCGCTGATCACCGTGCCGCTTTCCGTGTCGAGACGCACATTCACACGCTCGCCATCGGCATTGGTGGCCGTGAAGAGAGCTTCACCCTCAGCCGCGGCATCGCCCTGTGCATCCACCGGCTCGACATCCGTGTAGCCGAGAGACTCGAGCTGCGCGATGGAATCCGCGCCAGCCGCGCCATTGGTGTCAATCGCACCATCGATCTGCACATCACCCGTGGCTGCAGGGGGAGCAATGTCGGTGCCTGCGCTGCTGCCGGCCGGATCATTCGCGAAAGCCGGACCCGCCATCAGCGCGATACCAGCGGCACCGGCGAGAAGAAGCTTCTTGAACTGCGTCATGGTCATGTTCCTCCAGAACAAAGTTTCGCTGTAGCCCGCCGCCCATTACCTGAAAGAACCAACAACACCGCGATCCGTTCACTCCGTCACGAAATTGCCTCTCATGTGGTCACGCAGCAGATTGTTTGAAGGATCGGAAAGGAGAGGGCGCGGAACGCTCTCGCGGCCCACGCCCTTCAGCTAATCTTCAACTTCGTCATATTATGCAAAACCGCGTTACTGTGCGGACTGTTCGCTCAAAACCGCGCCAGTGCGCGTATCCACCACGACCGTCACTTCAGCGCCCGCCGGATTGATGGCGCTGAACGATGTTTGACCTTCGGCACGGGCGGCGCCATCCAACGGCTCGATATTGCTGTAACCCTGATCGACAAGTTTCAGGGCCGGATCGAGATCAGGGATCTGACTTTCCAGAGGCGCAATTTGCGTGCCCGTTTGTGCCGACATGTCATTCACGACATTGCCGCGCGTCTCAACGTCAGTCTCGGTGCCTGCATCCGTGTCGCTGCGAAGCGCACCTTTGGCCGATCCTGTGATGCCTGAGGCCGCGCCAGCGGCTTCCATGCGCGCATCAACCGAGGCATCGTCGCCGGTGACACCTGACGTGACGCCAGAGACAGTGCCTGTGGTAGCGCCGAGCACATCGGCCGCATGAACCGGGACAACCGGCGCGGTCGCAAGCGACACGCTGGTCACGCCAGCAAGCAGATACGTCTTGAACTGCGTCATGGGAGTCATTCCTCCAGACTGTGAGCACCCGAACAAAGGTTCAGCCGGTAGAACAACTCAGCCGCCGGGAAGTTCAGAAAATCGGCGTGCCAGGATTAGAATACATGGCCGGGGAAACAGGATCTGGCGGTTTTCCGGCCTGAATGGCCGTAACACCTCATATGTTATTTATCATAATATATATTATCGGATAAACGCGGGTGGCTCTGGCGATACGCCCTCAAGGCTTCCCCGAGCCTTTCAACCGGTTCACCGCCACGGAGGTGATCTGATAGGTTCGGTATCAGACCCTGTCGCAAGGAGTTGTCGCCATTTCAGCCGTCATATCATCCGGTGTCATGCCGGCGTTGTTCATCGGGCATGGCAGCCCGATGAACACACTTAAACGAAACAGCTTCACCGAAGCGTGGCGCCTGATGGGTGAACAGATGCCGCGTCCGCGCGCCCTGCTCGTCATCTCCGCGCATTGGTATTTCGGCGCGACCGCTGTGACCGCCATGCCGAAGCCGCGCACGATCCACGATTTCTATGGCTTCCCTGAAGCCCTCTTCGAGTTTGAAT
>NZ_JBATWS010000394.1:0-9862 GCF_049672805.1 Parvibaculum sp. | reverse complement strand
GATTACTCGTCGCTCGCCGTGCCGAAGCCGATCCACTTGTTGCGAACCTCGCCATAATTGGCAGCCGGATCGTAATACTCGACCGGCAATTCGAGGTTGCGCGCCGTCAGAAGCCCCATCGCCGCGAGAAGCCCGTATTCGGCCACGGCAAGGTCACGCTCGGCGCTGACAAGCGAAACGCGGGTGTTGAGATATTCCTGCTCGGCATTCAGCACATCAAGCGTGGTGCGCGCACCAACTTCCGATTCCTGCTTCACGCCTTCAAGCGCAATCTCGCTCGCCCGCACGGCTTCGCGGGTGGAGACAATGCCGGCACGGGAGGCCCGCAGCACTTCCCAGGCATTGCGCACCGCCTCATGCACTTCGCGCTGCGCCGCCATCACCTGCATGCGGCTCTCATTATTGAGTTCCTTCGCCTGACGGACCTGCGAATATTCGACGCCGCTCTGGTAAAGCGGCACGGTCAGCACGCCAAGGATCGAGCTTTCTTCCACATCGCGGATGGTGCTCGCAGGGTCGCGGCCATAGCGATATTGGGCCTGCACATCGAAAGTCGGCAGCAGCGCACCCTTGGCGACGTTGATTGCCTCGCGGCTCGCCGCTTCGGCATGGCGGGCAGCTCGCAATGTCGGATTGTTCATCTCGGCAATCTGGCGCGCGGCTTCTTCACTTTCGGGAAGGTCGGTCAGGCTTGCAGGCCGCTCCAGCGTGCCCGGCATCTGTCCCACCACCCGCTCATAGAAAGAGCGGCTTGCCGTGAGCTGTGCTTCAGCCGCAATGAGGTTCGCACGCGAAAGAGACAGCCGCGCTTCGGCCTGCGCCGTATCCGTGCGCGTCAGCTCGCCCACGCGGAAGCGATCCGTGGTCGCTTCAAGTTGGCGGCGCAGCACTTCGACGTTGTTCTTGTTGAGTTCGACGACACTCTGGTCGCGGATCACATCCATATACGCGCGCACCGCATTGAGCAGCGTCGCCTGCTCCACGCTTTCAAGGTTCGCGCGGCCCGCCATCACCACGGCCTCCGCCTGATCCGTGGCGCTGACCGTGCGGCCACCGGCAAAAAGATTCTGGCTCAGGGTGACAGCGCCATTGAGCGGACGCAGATCATCCCGCGAGGTGACGCCCGCATTGAGCGTCGTCTTGGTGTCCACCGCACCATAAGAGCCTTGCGCCTGCACGGAAGGACGCCAGCCGGACAGCGCCTGCGGCACCCGTTCGTCCGTGGCGCGCTGCTGTGCGCGCTGGGCCTGCAGCACAGGATTGGTCTGATAGGCTGCCGCCATCGCATCCACCAGCGTATCGGCCGAGGCCGTCGCAAGCGGCGAAAGGGCGACCAGCGCGGTCGTTCCCAGTATGATGGCGATGGACCGGAGAGAGGTTTTTTTGTCAGGGGACGTAATTCTGGACTTCTTCATTCTCGTTACTTCTCAGCTAACGGCGGCCTCGTCCCTCAACGCTTCCGCGAAATGAATTTCGTCCGGCAGGCTAAATGCAGGCGCGACGAAATGCTATTCCCCTATGGCACAGTATTTCGCTGGAATAGATGCAACCTGCTAGTAACTGTCAAAAAACAAAGGTCTCGACAGGTTCAAAACCGGGCAGGAAGGGAATATTGGCGTCAAAGGCGTCGCGCCCGCTGAAGCTGCCGGCGGAGCGAATATAGAGCCTCGCCCTGCCCGTCACCCCGTCGCCCACCACGACAACCAGCCGCCCCTCCTCACGGAGCTGATTCTCCAGCGCCTGGGGAACCGCGCTCACCATGCCATTGACGAAAATCACGTCATAGGGTGCCTGCGCGGCATGGCCCTGTTCCAGAGCGCCGTTGACGACCACCGCATTGTCAGCGCCAATCTCGCCGAGCAGCGCACCCGCCTGGGCCGCCAGCGCCGCGTCGCTCTCAAGGCCGATCACCGTACCGGCAAGCCGGGCAAGCACCGCCGTCGAATAGCCGGTGCCGCAGCCAATATCGAGAACGAGATCCTTCGAGGTGATTTTTGCAAGCTGGGCAAGCTTCCCGAACACGCGCGGCTCGATCAGATAGCGCGCGGGGCTTTCATCCGTCAGGCGAACACATTCGTCCATATAGGCGAGGCTCTGCCGGGCAGCCGGGACGAACCGTTCGCGCGGGACAGAGTTCATGGCGGCGAGGACTCGTTCATCCGTGACCCCGTTCACGCGAACCTGGCTTTCGACCATGTTGAGACGGGCAGCAGCGAAATCGGTCATATCTGGTCCTGATGACTATCCGGGCATCCGGGAAAGACGCTGAGAGGGTTGCCGCGTTTATAAAGCGCCCGAATGGCAAACTCAATTCGCTGAATGGGAGAACCCTTCCGAACCGCCCGCAAGGCTCTTTCGAGCGCCGGTCTGACCCCGGTTAACACCTCTTTGGGGCAGATGCGCAATGATGATTGTACCCGGGCGATGGAATTTGCTATACCCCGCCCGCCTTGCTGATGACGGACCTGTCCGGCGAAAGCAGGCGAAGGCCACGTGGCGGAGTGGTGACGCAGCGGACTGCAAATCCGTATACCCCGGTTCGATTCCGGGCGTGGCCTCCAATATTTCTCGGAAAATCAGCGTTTAGACGCCCAAACGGGCGCCTCAGGCCCGGAAACCGTCCGCCGGGGCAAGGCGGAATGTATCCGGCTGGTTGTTGCCCGCAAGAATCGGTCTGACAGCGCCCTTGCGCGCCTCGATTGCAAGGACCGCCCCCCAGAGCAGCCCGAGCAGCAGATAGAGGTGCCGCCAGTTGTTGATGTCGATGATGACGGCTTCCGCAAAATGCCCGACCAGAGCCGAGAAGATGACAACGAGTATCCCCGTCTCCGGTTCTCCCCGATAGGCCGCCCGCCAGCCGCGCACCAGAGAAAGCATCACGAAACCGATAAAGGCAAAACCGGAAAGGAAGCCGCCCGCCACCAGCACATGCAGATAGACATTATGGGTGTCGAGGTCGTTGATTATCGCCCATTGCGCAGGGCCAAGGCCGAGCGGCTTTTCCAGCACCATGCGGAAGGCCCGCTCCTGGCTCTCGAATCGGCCATGCTCCGGGTCGGTGTCGTAATTCTGCGTCAGCGAGGCGCGTTCGCTAAAAAGTGCTGAAACCTTCGGATCGGCAAGCGCAACCATAATGACAATGGCGCCCACAAGAACGGCGAGACCGGCAAAGACGATAAGCCGCATCGCCTGCTTTGCCGATTGCGAGGTCGCAAGCGTCATCACGAAGAAGACGAGTCCCGATAGCGCCATATTACCCCACGCACCGCGCGAGAAGCTGAGAAGCAACGCCAGAACAAGCACTCCAAGCGGCACCGCCATCCACAAGGAACGAACGGAGCCTGCCCGGCTCAGCATCATCGACAGAAACAGAACGGGCGCGACAAGAAACGGTCCGAAGACGTTAGGGTCGTTGAAAGTGCCTGTCGCGCGGCCATATTGCGTGAACATCTCCGCGCCGGGCACCACTCCGAAATAACCTGCGATACCCGCAAGAGCCGCGAATAGTGCAGCCACCGTATAAGCCCACATCATCTGCATCATGCGGCGCGCGGGGTCGGCATAGACCCAGGCCGCAAAAAAAAGAAATGAGCCGATGAGATAGATGGTCACGGTAAGCGACGGGCGCACACGATCAATGAACACAGCATTCAACGCGCCAATGCCATAGCCGATGATGACAAAGCCCCAAAGCGCGGCAGGCCAGCCAAGCCCGCGCGGCGGACGAAGTCCGAACATGAAGAGCAGCCCGACCGTGCCGACCATCAGCATGTCATAGGGCGTGGGCTGCTCCTGCCCCGCCTGTGACTTGACGTAAAAGCTCGTCAGCAGAACCAGCATGACAAGCATCTCGGCAAGCTGCACTGCCATTGGCCGCCGGGCGGTGCCTTGCGGCGCACGAAAGCTGTCTATCTGCCAGCCATCCATGTCAGCGCCCCACCTTTGTGAGCCGCGCATCATCCCCCATCAGCAAAGCGGCATCGGAAAGACCACGCCCCCGCGCGGCAAGCTTTGTGTAGAAGACGTCGATCTCCGCAACCATGCGACTTGCGGAAAAATGCTCGGCAACGCGGGAACGAAGCCGCATCGCAATGGTCCTTGTCGCATCAAGGTCGGTAAGCGCGGCTTCCATCGCCCCCGCAAGCGCAGCCGCATCCCGCGGCGGTACAAGATGTGCGGAAAGCGGGCCAAATATCTCCGGTATCCCGCCAACATCGGTCGCTATGAGGGGAACGCCTGCCGCTGCTGCTTCCAGCGCGACATAGGGCAGCGATTCATTCCAGGACGGCATCACCGCGATTTTCGCGAGTTTGAAGGCCTCACGCGCTGGCATCGCCCCCAGAAACTCGATGCGCACATGATCGCCCGCCGCCTTCGCCATTTCTTCAAAGCGAGCGCGATCCGGCCCTGCGCCGACAATGCGGATATGAACGCAACGCGCAAGAAGCGTGGCGGCCTCGATGAGTGTCGAGACGCCTTTCAGCATCCGCAATTCGCCGATGAACAGGAAATCGGCGGCATCGTCTGCCCGCTCGACAAGTGCAAACTCCTCATCCGACACGCCATTATGAATGACGGCGGTGACGCCTTTCGCTTCACCCACCTTTGCCAGATAGGCTTTCTGACTGAAAGCGGACTCGAAGATCACGCCATGAGTGCGGGCGCGCATTGCGCGTTCGGCGGTGAGATAGGCAAAGCCCTGAAGGCTTGTCGCCTCATAGTGAAGCGAGCCGCCATGCGGCGTATAGACCCGGAGCGTATCGTGCGGTGCAGGCGCAAGGCGAGCAAGCAGCCCGCCCTTTGCTCCATGACCATGCAGCACATTCGGCTTCAGCCGATGCGCTAGCGCACCGACATGGCGAATGTTCACGACATCACCAAGCCCCGGCAGGCGCGGCATGGAAAGCAGATGCAGCCCAAGGCTGCAATGGCGCTCAAGCAGCGCGAGCCGTTCTGCTGAAATGCCGTCATCCGGTGGCGCGGCGCTGACGACGCCGACCTCGATGCCCTCTTCACGCTGGCCGATGACAAGGTCACGAACATGGCGAAAAAGCCCGCCCATGGGCAGGCGCATGATATGCAGCACCCGCCGCTCGCCCTGCCCCGTCTTCTCCATCAGAAGAACCGTTCCTTGACGAGGATCGTGTCGCCCGGCATCACCACCGCCGTGCTGTCAACGCCGATTTCCACGATGCGGTCGCCTCTGGTGCGTGTGATCGTGATGCGGTCCTTGTTCGCGCGATAGGTGAAGCCGCCCGCAATCGCCGCTGCGTTCTGCACCGTCATGCCGTTCACATAAGGATACTTACCCGGCGTCTGCACCTCGCCCAGAATATAGAAGGGCCGGAACTGCGTGACCTGAATACTGACATTGGGATTGCGCAGAAGGCGCGCGCCAAGCTCGGCTTCCAGCGCCGCCTCAAACTCCTCTGCCGTCAGCCCGCGCGCATAGATGGGCGGAAGCAGCGGCACGGAAATGGCGCCTGTGCTGTCCACCGTGTACTCGCCGCTCAGGTCCGGTTGACCAAAGACGGTTACGCGGAGCTGATCGCCCGTGTCGAGATAATAGACCTCGGCACCTGTCGGCACCGGACGCTCGGCAATGATGCCGCGCGGCGCGCATGATGCCACAAAGAGGGTCATCAAAAGGATGAAGACACTGCGGAGCTTCATCATCTCTCACTTTCCAGACGGGGACATTCCTGACCGAAAGCTAGAGCCGTAAGGGTTAATTTTTTGGCAATTTCGTCCGGGCCAGGCCTGTCCTCGAGATGGGATTCACGCGGAAACCCGCGACAAATCGCTCCATATACTGTTTCGCGTTAAGGCTTCTGTTACCAAAAGCCCTTCTACTTGCATCCACGTCAGAACGCGGCCGGGCCCGGCTGCGCTGACGCCTGTGAGCGGAAGGCATGAGCAGCATCGAGACCAGTTCTCTCGTTTCGTTCGGTGATCGGCGGCGGTCGGTTCCCGATGAAAATGCAATCGGCGATATCTCGCCTTGGGAAGTGCTGCGTGGCATATGGGCACGCAAGCACATCATTCTGTGTGCCTTTGCGGCTTTCATGGTCGTAGCGATCTTCTGGATCGTGACGGCAACGCCCACCTATACGGTTGAAACCCGCGTGCTGCTCTCGCCGCGCTCCGGCGAAATTTCGACCTTCGACGATCAGAGCCTTCCGTCCCAGCCTGATCTCGAAACACTGCAAAGCGAAATTCAGGTCCTGACCTCGCGCCCGCTCATTGCGCGGCTTATCGCCGATCTCGGACTTGCAGCGAACCCCGAATTCAATCCCGCGCTCAACGCTCCCGGCTTTTTCGGGCGCATCGCCATTGCCTTCGGCATGCGCGAGCGCAACCCGCAGACAGATATCGAAGTCATCACCGATGTCGTGCTGTCGCGCCTTGAGGTCTATCAGAAGGCGAATTCTCGCGTGATCGCGATTGTTTTCACCTCTGCCGATCCGCGCATGGCAGCGATTGTGCCGAACCGTCTGGCCGAACTTTACATCGCCCAGCAGATCGAGCGCCGTACCGATGTGACGACTGAGGCGACGAAATGGCTCGCCGACCAGATCGAGGAATTGCGTCAGAAAGTGCAGGCATCAGAAGCCGCCGTGGAAGCCTTCCGGGCACAATCCGGTCTCTTTCTCACCAATGGCTCGACCCTGCCCCAGCAGCAGCTTACCGAACTCAACAGCCAGCTTTCGCAGGCCGAGGCGGATCGCGCGGCGGCGCAGGCAAAACTCAGCAATGCACGCACGCTTCTCGCCTCCGGTCAGGCCGTCAACACGGCGGCGGAGGTGCTCCAGTCGCCGCTGATCCAGAGTCTGCGTCAGGAAGAAGTGAAGCTGCGGGCCGAGCTTGCGCAAATGTCCGAGACGCTTCTCCCGACGCATCCAAAGATGCAGGAGACGCAAGCCAACCTCGCGGATCTTCAGCAGCAGATCGAAAAGGAAGTCCACAAGATCATCGAGGCGCTTGAAAATGAAGCCCGCGTTGCCGCTGCACGCGTGAACTCGCTGCGCACGAGCCTCGACCGCTTCCAGCGCCGCATGGGACAGATCAATCAGGATGAAGTGAAACTCCGTGCGCTCCAGCGCGAGGCGGATACGAACCGGGCGCTTCTTGAATCCTTCCTGCTCCGATATCAGCAGGCAAATGCGCGCGCCGAGGCGGATGCTTCTGCCGCCAATGCTCGTATCGTCTCCCGTGCGCAGCAACCGACCGAGCCGAGTTTCCCGCGCACTCAGTCTGCCATCACCTTCGCCGCGCTTGCCGGTCTCATATTCGCGTTCTGCGTCGCTTTCCTGCTCGAAGTCTTCCAGCGTGGCTTCCGCACCGGTGAACAGATCGAGCGCGCAACGGGCATGCCTTTTCTGGGCCTTCTGCCGGAAGCCGAACCGCATGCGTCGCGCTCGCAGGCGGCGGGCGAAATTCTCCGCAATCCGGCCGGCATCTACGCACAGGCGATCCGTACCCTGCAGGGCCACGTCCTGCTTGCCCGTGTAGGTGAACGCCGCGCGCAAAAGGTGCTTGTCACCTCCGCCGTCCCCGGCGAAGGCAAGACGACAACGGCCGTAAGCCTTGCCCGCGCCTTCGCGATGGGCGGCTACCGCACCATCATTATCGATGCTGATCTTCACGCTTCCGCCGTGCAGGACACACTCGGCGTCATGCGGCAACCGGGCCTCACCGACATGCTGATGGGCCGCGCAGGATTTCATCATGTCATCCGCAAGGATCCGCTGACGCAGGCGCATGTCATTCAGGCAGGCACAAATGTGCCAAACCCGACTGCCGCCCTTGCCTCCTCGCAGATGCAATGGGTGCTGACAGCGCTTCAGCAGACCTATGACTATGTGATTATCGATTCACCTGCCGCACTCGCCACGGCAGATGCGCAGGTGCTGGCGAAGCTCGCCGATGTGACCGTGCTCACCGTGAAATGGGCAGACACGGACCGCAAGCTCGTGGCCCGCGCGCTGAAGCTTCTCTCGGCTGCAAGCAGCCGCCGGGTCGGTATTCTGCTGACACAGGTAAATCTGAAGCGCTACAGCCGCTATGCTGCCGAGCCGATCGAGGCCTATGGGGCGCAGGCCCCGCGCCGCATGGTAGCGGCGCGGTAGCCTGCCGCATCAGCCTGCCGCAGTGGCAGCAGGTGCCTTCCGCCCGAAGAAAAGTGCAAGCGCCGCGTAACGGCCACCCACCAGCCGCTTCACACCGTCATAGATCGGACGGAGAACGTTATATGCGGCAACCTTCACATCATCCCAAAGCGGGCGTTCACCGGCTTCCGCCTGCGCCCAGCCAAACCGGCGCAGTATGGCGTTGATATAAGCGAGCTTCACCAGCCGCTCGGTTTCTTCCGTGTGCCATGTAATCGAAAAGGACACCGACACTTCATTGCCGTTCTGTACCCAGTGCGGAGCGAAGATCGGCACGAAAATGCCTTCGCCCGGCTCGATATGCTGGTGCGTCGCCTTCTCTTCGAACTTCTCCTCATAAGGCAGGTTGCGATGCTTGCCCGGATAAAGCTCCGAGTCCGCTTCGCTCACGATCTCGCGGTCCTTGGCATCGAAAAGCGACATGCGCTTGTTGCCGCGAATCTGAAGCAGGAAATTGAGTTCGGGATCCGAATGGAACGGCGTCACATTGCCGGGCGACGTGACAAAGATGAATGCCTGACGCTGGCGCGCACCGCCCATCAGCCCACCCGTCTGCTCGGCCACCTGATCGAGACAGGCATCGAGCAGCGCCTTGTATTCGGGGTCGCACTCGACATTCTTCAGCACCATCCAGGACTTCGCTTCTTCGATGCGGCGCACCGTTTCTTCCGGCGTCATGCCGTTTGACGGCGTCAGGTTCGGGTCCTGATTGGGCGCAACCGGCCCGTTGAACTCCACCTGATCGGCAGGCAGCGATGCCGCGAGACGCGCCAGACGATCAAGCTTGAACAGCGGATGATCTGCAAGCCGATGCGCGACACGGAAGCTTTCCCTCGGCATCGGGTCTGTGACACTCTCGCGCGAAACCTCAATCAGCCTTGTCATTTTCCATCTCCTTGCGGAACGCGTGGTAATAGGTCCGAAGCTTCGCGCGCAGCAGAGCCTCGGATTTGATTGCAAATGTCAGATAGCGTGTGGCGGGGCGGCCGAGCAGACCGCTACCGGCGACAAGCACGCTGCGCATGGCGCGGCGCTCGGCCCAGATATGGTCGATCATCGGGTGATCGGGCACGGCACAGGAATCCGCCCAGTCGATGCGCTCATCACCCTGCACCACGCCGATCAGCTTCAGCATCAGCAGCACACCGGGCGAATAGCGCGCATATTCCTCGTCAAACGCGATCTTGAATGTGGAGAGGCCGCGTCCGGCGCGGAAGCTCGTCAACATGGCGAGCGCCTTGCCATCGAGCGAGAGCTCCGTGCAATGCAGCTTGCCCTGCGGCTGCGCACCCCGGCAGATCTTCTCGAAATAGGCGCGCTGATCGGGATCGACCTTGAGCGCGGTGCCGCGCTTGCCTTTCCAGCCAGCCGCTTCAAGCGCCAGAAAGCGCTTCAGCCAGCCTTCGACATCCGACCCGTCATCAACAGAGAAGCTGAGTTCACCCAGCTCGGAAAGTCTGTTCCAAAGGCGGTTGAACTCCTTGCGCTTCTTCTTGCGGATATGGGTAGCGAGATATTCCTCTTCCGTGAGATCAGAAGAAATAAAGGCCCGCTCGTGACGATCCGTTTCAGCAACGAACCGCGCCTGCCGGGCCGTCACTTCTTCAAGCGCCGCCTCGAACGCACTTCCCGCGTCAAACATGGGAAATTCGACGGAAGCCACGCCGCGCATATCGGCAAGCGCGAGGAAGTGC
>NZ_JBATWS010000393.1:0-4490 GCF_049672805.1 Parvibaculum sp. | reverse complement strand
GGATGATCGATGCCGGAGAAAGGCGCGAGCAATATCTGCGCCATGGCGTGGTGCGCGCGGTAGTCGGGGTGCACATACCAGGCAATATCAGCAAGCAGGCAAGATGCGAGACGCAGCCGCGCTTCGGCAGGCGTTTCTCCAAGTACATCGTCGGCAAAGATCGGTGCCGTCCATTTGAAAAACTCGTCGCCATGCTGCTGAAAGCGCGCGAGACGCCCGGCGAGATCGCGGCACCCTTCAATCAACGGATCTTTCGCCTGCTCCTTCTTGTCGAGACGATCGAACAGAATGCCCTCGCGCAGCCCATAAGCCGACACGACAACTTCCTTCGCCTTCATGGCCGTGATGAGCTGATCGAGCACCAGCGCGCCAAAAGGCAGGGACTCCACGCGTCGGCTCGATATATCTGGCATCTGGGCGAGCGTTTTCGGTCCGAGCCGTTCGATCACACGCGCAATATCCGATGCCTCGCGCGCAGGGATGACATATTGATGCAGCACATGGATCGGGTAATTGCGCTGCGACATGTGGATGCGGGCGAGACTTCGCCAGACGCCGCCCACAATATAGAGCCGCTTGCCCTGATGTTCCCTGAACCACTCCTGCTCGCCCAGCGCGCGCTCTACCACAGCTTGCGCTTCTGCGAGATTGTTGTGCGAGAGATCAATAAGGCGCAGCGGCCCGAGCGGAAGCGATGTTCCCGGCCCTGACTTGCCGCCGCTCACAGGTATCAGTTCGAGGCTGCCGCCGCCAAGGTCGCCGACAATACCGTCGGCTTCGGGGATGCCGGAAAGAACGCCTTGCGCCGAAAGCCGCGCTTCATCCTCTCCCGACAGGAGATCGATCTTGAGGCCGCATATTTCTTCTGCCTGCGCGAGAAATTCAGGACCGTCTTCCGCATCGCGCACGGCTGCCGTAGCCACGATGACGAATGTATCGACGCCGATGCGATCGCGAAGCGCCATGAAACGCCGCAGCGCCTCAAAAGCACGCTTGATGCCTTTGGGATCGAGACGCCCGGTTGAGGCGAGCGAGCGGCCAAGGCCCGCCATGACTTTTTCGTTGAAGACGAGAACCGGGTTGCGAGAGGTGGTCGCATAGACCACGAGGCGCACGGTATTCGAGCCGACATCGACGATGCCAAACCGCCCGCCGAATTTGCCGCGGCTCACAGCGCGCCTCCCGCTTTCAGCCGCAAGACGGACCTATGCCGTCTTGATTTTGAATTTGGGCGGAAGGTTGTTCTTGAGAGAGGTTCCACGCCCGGAGAGACTCGCGTTGTTCATGAAATAGGTGTGAGCATTAAAGGGCTCCTCGCCCTCCCGCAAGCTGCTTCTGCGGTAGGTCCCATCCGCCTGCAATTCGTAACTTTGCTGGTTGTCTTTCAGATTGGCAACCATGATCTGGTCCAGAACCTGATCATGGACCGTGGGATTGAGGATCGGCACCATGACCTCAACCCGCCGGTCGAGGTTACGCGGCATCCAGTCCGCCGAGGCGATATAGACCTTGGCCTTGTCATTCGGCAGACCATATCCGTTGCCGAAACAGACGATACGGGAATGCTCAAGGAAGCGCCCGATAATGCTCTTTACACGGATATTTTCAGAAAGCCCCGGTATCCCCGGACGCAGGCAGCAAATGCCGCGCACCACTAGATTGATCTGCACACCTGCCTGACTGGCTTCATAGAGCTTGTCGATGATCTGCGCATCCACAAGCGAATTCATCTTCGCCCAGATGGCAGCAGGCCGCCCTGCCCGCGCATGTTCGATTTCGGCATCAATATCGCTGACCAGCCGCGTGCGCATATTCACCGGCGAGACGGCCAGCAACTCCAGATCCTTCGGCTCGGCATAGCCGGTGACGAAGTTGAACACCTGTGCCGCATCATGCGCGAGGCGCGGGTCGCAGGTAAACATGGAGCAGTCAGTGTAAATCTTCGCCGTTACCGCGTGATAGTTCCCCGTGCCAAAATGCACATAGGACCGCAAGCCGCCGCCCTCGCGGCGCACCACGAGGGAGAGCTTGGCGTGGGTCTTGAGTTCGATGAAGCCGAACACGACCTGCACGCCCGCACGCTCGAGATTGCGCGCCCAGACGATATGAGCCGCCTCGTCAAAACGTGCTTTCAACTCCACAAGCGCCGTGACGGATTTTCCGGCTTCTGCCGCCTCGATCAGCGCCTGCACGATGGGGCTGTCCTTTGAGGTGCGATATAGCGTCTGCTTGATCGCGACAACATCAGGATCATTTGCCGCCTGACTGATGAACTGCACCACCACGTCGAAAGACTCGTAGGGATGGTGGACGATGATGTCCTTCGAGCGGATCGCCGCGAAGCAGTCACCGCCATGATCGCGGATGCGTTCAGGGAAGCGCGCATTATAGGGCGGGAATTTCAGATCCGGCCTGTCATCAACGATGAGCTGGCTCGTCTGGGCAAGGCCGAGCAGCCCTTCGATCGAGACGAGATCACGGTCGCCGACGCCCAGTTCATGCACCACGAATTGCCGCAATGAATCCGGCGTGCGGGTTTCGATCTTGAGGCGGATCACGCTGCCGCGACGGCGCCGCTTCAGCGCGCTTTCGAAATAGCGCACCAGATCTTCGGCTTCTTCCTCAATTTCAATATCGCTGTCCCGCAGCAGGCGGAACGCGCCCTGCCCGATTACCTTGTAGCCGGGGAAAAGCCTGTCGAGGAAGAGAACGATCATGTTCTCAAGGCTGACAAAGCGAATGCTGCTGTCACCTTCGCGCGCAGGCAGGCGAATAAACCGCTCCACCTGTGTCGGCACGGGCAGCAGCGCATCCATCAGCTTGCCATCCGATATGCGACGAAGCTGGAGCGCGAGCGCGAAGCCGAGATTGGGAATGAAGGGGAACGGGTGCGCCGGATCAATGGCGAGCGGCGTCAGCACCGGAAAGACCTGCTCGAGAAAGCGCGTTTCGAGCCAGGCAAACTCCTCGGGTGTTACCTCTTCGGATTCCAGAACCGCGATGCCGTTCTCGCGCATTTCCTGACGCAGCGCGACCCATTGGCGTTGCTGCTCGCGCATCAGCTCATTGGCCATCGTATTCACGAGATCAAGCTGTTGCGCCGGTGTGCTGCCATCTTGGCTGAGCGTGGTGACGCCCGCGCTCACCTGCCCGCGCAGCCCCGCCACGCGCACCATGAAAAATTCATCGAGGTTCGATGCCGAGATCGACAGAAAGCGCAGCCGTTCCAGAAGCGGGTGGTTCTTGTTCTGCGCCTCTTCCAGCACACGCATGTTGAAGGCGAGCCATGAGGCTTCCCGATTGATGAAGCGCTGCGGGCTGTCAGGGGCAATGGCCGGCACAGCAGAAGACGTCTCATCGTCGGATGGCACGGCTTGAGGATTGTGCTGGGCGGTGGTCATGAGATCACTTCTTCAAAAACGGGAATAAGTCTCCGCTATCGCCCAACTTTACGACAAAGATATGACTGAGTCATGACTGGCCGGACGGCCTGCTAGATGTCCATTTCTCCCTGACCGGCCAGTATCTCGGCTGCCAAAGGCACGGTGACGGGCCTTTTGCCCGAAAGAGAGGCGCGGTCGATCTCCGCCACGATGAGGCGGGCTGCCGCGACCGACCGTTCGATCCGGCTGGCGAGATAGGTCACGACCGCGGGCGGCACGCGAAGCTGCCTGTCGGCGAAGAGTTTGACGAGGATGCCGGTCAACAGCGCATCATCCGGTGCGCCGAGCGCCGCCTGCGGCACGGCTTTCAGACGCGACACGAGATCGGGCAGTTTCAGGGGCAGACGGGCGAGCGGTTCCGCCGAGGTGATCAGAAGGAAAGCGCCTTCTGCCCGGGCGAGATTGATGAGGTGGAAAAGCGCGCGCTCCCCTTCCGGCGAGAGCGTTACAAGGTCTTCCAGAATGATCGCGCGCTGTGCGACCAGCGCGGGAATATCTGCATCGGGCAGACCATCGGGTGACAGCGAAGTTGCGCTGCTTGCCATCCGCCAGACCTCGGCCAGATGCGTCTTGCCGCTGCCGGACGGGCCTGAAAGCGCGACGATATTGTCCGGCCAGTCGGGCCAGGCGTCGATGAGCGCGACGGCTGCCTCATTGGACGGACCAACGAGGAAATCCTCCCGGCCTGACGCGGGGCGATGGCCAAGTTCAAGAACAAGCTGCCGCGTCATGGTTCAACTGTCTGTATCGCGCGGCGGTATGGCGCCTTCCGGCGCCCGCCCGAGATAAAGGCGGCTCTTTCGATACTGCGAAATGCCGAAGCGCGCGATAACACCGAGCGCCGCCGCAATAGGCAGCGCAAGCAGCGCCCCCACAACGCCGAAGAGCGCGGTGAAGGCAAAGATCGCGAACATGACCCAGACGGGATGGAGCTTCACCCTGTCTCCCACCAGCTTTGGGGAGAGGAAGTTTCCCTCCACGAACTGCCCCAGAGCAAAGACGGCAACCACCATTGCGATTGACACATAGTCCGCCGCGAACTGGAAC
>NZ_JBATWS010000392.1:0-5146 GCF_049672805.1 Parvibaculum sp. | reverse complement strand
GACGAACTTCACACCCTGTTCGCGAAAGACCTTCTGAACGCCCTTGATGGTGTAGCCGTCTTTATAAAGAAGCGTGCGGACGCCGCGCAGCAGGTCCACATCTTCGGGGCGATAATAGCGCCGCCCGCCGCCACGCTTCAGCGGGCGGATCTGGCTGAATTTGCTTTCCCAGAACCGGAGCACATGCTGCGGCACATCAAGCTCGGCCGCGACCTCGCTGATGGTCCGAAAGGCATCCGGTGACTTTTGTACAGACAAATTAAGCCTCTGCTGGTCTTCCCCGATCCGTTATCTCAACACAGAGCGGTTCTGAAGCGGTCCTCTATCCCTGAACTCAATCCGTCGCGGCCTGCTTGCCATTGAGCGCGCTATTGATGCGCTCCTTGAGAACATGGCTCGGCCGAAACACAAGAACGCGCCGCGGCTTGATCGGAACTTCCTCGCCTGTCTTGGGGTTGCGCCCCATGCGGCCGCCCTTCTTGCGCACGGAAAACGACCCGAAAGACGAAAGCTTCACCGTGTCGCCCTGAGCCAGACAGTTGGAAATCTCCGCCAGCACGAGTTCAACCAGCTCCGCCGACTCGTTCCGTGACAGTCCGACTTCCTGATAGACCGCCTCGCTCAAATGAGCACGCGTAACAGTTTCCCCCATGGCCTCCACCTTTGCAGTTTGACCCGAAGCCTATTGTGAGCCTTGAAACCCGTCAATATCAACAGGATGGCTCATTTCTCTTAGGTAAGAGATTCAGGATATCCGCTAATTTCGCGGAAACGCACGACACTCCGACTTAACCTAAAATCTGAACAGCAGCGACCCCCAGGTGAAGCCACCACCCATCGCTTCCAGCAGCACGAGATCGCCGCGCTTGATCCGCCCGTCCTTCACGGCGCTGTCGAGCGCCAGCGGCACGGAGGCGGCAGAAGTATTGCCGTGGTCGCCCACCGTCATCACTACCTTTTCAGGCGGCAGGCCGATGCGGCGCGCCGTGCCGTCAAGGATGCGCTTGTTCGCCTGATGCGGCACGAACCAGTCGATCGCATCAACGGAAAGCCCCGTGGCTTCGAGCGACTCGGTAATGGCTTCGGCGATATTCACGACCGCGTGGCGGAAGACCTCCCTGCCCTCCATCCGCACATGGCCCGTGGTGCCGGTGGAAGACGGGCCGCCGTCCACATAGAGCTTGTCCTTGTAGCGGCCATCCGAATGAAGGTGGGCGGTCAGGATGCCCCGGTCATCATTCGTGCCTGTCCCTGCCTCGCCCTTCACGACCACGGCGCCCGCCCCGTCGCCAAAGAGCACGCAGGTCGTGCGGTCCGTCCAGTCGAGCAGGCGAGAGAAAGTCTCCGCCCCGATCACCAGCGCGGTCTTCGACTGGCCGGTTTTGATGAAGGTATCGGCCACCGTCAGCGCATAGACAAAGCCGGAGCAAACAGCCTGAATGTCAAAGGCCGCCCCGTGATAGAGGCCAAGCGCCGCCTGAACGGTCGTCGCCGTTGCCGGAAAGGTGTTGTCCGGTGTCGTGGTCGCCAGAATGATCGTGTCGATCTCCTGAACGTCGATCCCGGCATCGGCAATCGCCGCCTTCGCCGCAGCAAGGGCAAGGTCGGAGGTCAGTTCATTGTCTGCCGCGATATGACGATTATGAATGCCGGTGCGCTCGACAATCCATTCATCCGTTGTATCGACAATCTTTGCGAGATCATCATTCGTCATTACGCGGGATGGCAGATAGCTGCCAACGCCGGCCACTACGGTTCGGATAACACTCACGACAATACAGCCTCGGATTCGGGGGTTTTTGTTTTTTCATTATCGCCTGCCCCGCCAAGCTGCTTCAGCTTGTCGAGATCCGCCTCGATCTTTGCCACGAGATCAGCGGAGGCTACTTCCACTGCCACATCAATTGCGGAAGCAAAGCCCACATCATCAGTGCCGCCATGGCTCTTAACGACAAGGCCGTTCAGGCCGAGAAAGAGCGCACCATTGGATGCCCGCGGATCGAGCTTGCTCGACAGTACCTTGAAGGCGCTGCGCGCAAAAACATATCCTATGCGCGACAGGAGAGAACTCGCCATTGCCTGACGCAGATAATCAACCACGAGCCGCGCCGTGCCCTCTGCCGTCTTGAGCGCGATGTTACCGGTGTAACCATCCGTCACCACCACATCGACCGTGCCCTTGGCGATGTCGTCGCCTTCCACGAAACCGTGGAACTGACTGGCGAGATGCGAGCTGCGCAGTATCTGTGCCGCGCCCTTTACATTCTCCGTCCCCTTGACCTCTTCCTCACCGATATTGAGAAGCCCGATGGTCGGCTGCTTCAGATTGAAAAGGACACGTGCAAACGCCTCGCCCATCGCGGCGAATTGCACGAGCTGATGTTCGTCCGCTCCCACTGTCGCCCCAAGATCAAGCGCAACACTTTCGCCACGCGCTGTCGGCCAGATAGCGGCGAGCGCCGGACGCTCCACATTCGGCATCGTCTTGAGGATGACCTTCGCCATTGCCATCAGCGCGCCCGTATTGCCGGCAGAGACAGCCGCCTGCGCGCGACCTTCCTTCACTGCATCAATGGCGCGCCACATGCTGCTAACCTTGCGGCCACGACGAAGCGCCTGGCTCGGCTTGTCATCCATCGCCACGGCAACATCCGTGTGAACGAAATCCGATGCGGAAGCGACACGCGGATATTTTGCAAGGACAGGTCCGACAACAGCTTCATTGCCGAAAATGACGAAGCGGATGCTCGGATGTCGGATCAGCGCAATGTCCGCGCCGCCGATCACAGTCGCCGGACCATGATCTCCACCCATTCCATCCAGCGCTATCGTCAAAGCCCGTGTCACCAGCCAGACCCCCTGTACATACTGCCTTCCCCCGCGAAGCTATCGCTCGCGGGCGCGTCCCGAAGATACAGGGTTGATAGGCCCAGACAATAGCTGCTTCTGGCCACGAATCGGGCCAACTCAATAATTTTTCTTGAGTTTTTCCAGCACCGCAAAGGGGTTCGGCTTGTCTTCCGAAGCGTCATCCTCTTCTTCCGGCTGCGTTTCGAAATTCACGCCCGGTTTGCGGGGATAAGGGTTCATCGCAAGGGCGAGCCTTTCGGCCACCGCCTCACCGATATTGATGCCGCCATCTTCCAGCGGCTCCGGCGCATCTTCCGCTTCAATGTCTATGGCGATCTCGCGCTCGGCACCTGGCACTTCGCGCGCCGCGCGCTCGATCGCCTTTTCAGGGAGATAACGCTGCCGGAACTCCTCGCTGACATGCTCGCTGACAGGCTCAAGCGTGACGACGCAACTCTGCGCGAGGTCCGCTTCGAAGCGACATTCCAGCGTCAGCCCCTCCTTGCGATAGGGGCGGACCTGTGCCGTGCCGACGAGGCGGGTAAGCTCCACAATGTCGAAGCGCTCGGCAAGACGCTGCCGCGAGGCCTCATCCGCCTCGAAACGCACTTCCCGGCCTGACGGCGGCACATCGGACACCGCGATGAAGAGGCTGAACTCCGGCTGTATTTTCTCTGTCATCTCAACCAGCCTTGCCAGCTTCGGGCGCAAAGTGAACATCGAACGTGACGCGCCCCGCTATGATCTCATCTGCGGATTGCGCCTCAAGCGCTGCATCGGCGCGCCGCACATAGTCCGCAAGTGCCACGGCGCGCGCATCTGCCGCCTCGGCACCATAGACGTTCCGGGCAAGCGCCTGCGCCAACTCGTCCCCTTCCTCGGCCAGACCTTTGTCATAGGCCTGCATCCGACCATAGAAGGACGAGGCAAGCGCCTTGATCTTCTTTCCAACCGACAGGTCGCCAACCCCCATTTCACGGAGCGTCTGGTCCATATCGTCAAACAGAATGTCGAAAAGCTTCTGCCCCGTCTCCTTGCCCGGCGCGCCCGCCTGCCGGAGCCGCCTTATCAGGAGATAGGTGTGGAGCGCCACAAGCTCGAATCGTCCCTCCACCGTGTCGGCGACCTTGCCCTCCAGATAGAAGACAGGCGATCTGGCCTGCCGCACGCCGACCCCATAAAGTGCAAAAGGAGCATCATCACGAGGCGCGCCGCCAAAAAACCGTTTCCATACCATAGCGTCGCTCAATCCTCGCGGTGTAGCCTAGTGAACCTCCCTCGAATGCCGATTGAATTTACCGGGCGACAAGGGTAGGTCAACGATTGAAGTTTTTCAGGTCCGAGGAGACCCGTACCATGACACTGCCCCGCTTGCACCGCCATGCCCGGCTTACGGCCGCCGCAGCCTGCCTTTCGGTGGCAGGAACGCTCGGCGCCTGCGCCCCACTGGTGAAGCCGGTGGTCGTGGATCGCGGCTATATTTTCGAGGTGGATGACCTGGCCAAATTGCAGGCCGGCGCCACCAAGGAACAGGTCCGCAGCATCATGGGTTCCCCCTCCACCATTTCGACGGTTGAAGGCGAGGCCTGGTACTACATTTCAAGCAAGTTCGAGACGCTGGCCTTCTTCGAGCCAAAGGAAGTCGAGCGCACGGTTGCGGCCATCTATTTCGACAAGACCGAAGTGGTGCAGGAAGTCGCCTATTACGGACTTGAGGACGGCCAGATCGTGAATTTCGTGGATCGCAAGACGCCCACCCGCGGCAAGGAACTCACCGTCCTCGGCCAGATCTTCGGCAATCTCGGCCGCTTCAACAATCCGGTTGGCGCGATGCCGACGGACCCGTCCGGCCGCCGCTGACCGGACCGGAGGCGCGGGCTACAAGCGCCCTCGCGCAACGGCCTCAAACAAAAAGCCCCGCAGATCGCTCTGCGGGGCTTTGTTCTTGGGAGGCTGCCCTCTCCTAGTGCGCAAGCACCGCAAGAAGAAGCAGCGCCACGATGTTCGTGATCTTGATCATCGGATTCACAGCCGGACCGGCGGTGTCCTTGTAGGGATCACCAACCGTATCACCTGTCACGGCAGCCTTGTGAGCTTCAGAGCCCTTGCCGCCGAAATTGCCGTCCTCGATGTACTTCTTCGCATTGTCCCATGCGCCACCGCCGGAGGTCATGGAGATCGCGACGAAGAGACCCGTCACGATCACGCCGAGCAGCATGGCACCGACCGCAGAGAAGGCGGCGGACTTGTCGGCAATACCGAGGATGATGAAGTAGAGAACGATGGGAGACAGAAC
>NZ_JBATWS010000391.1:0-3669 GCF_049672805.1 Parvibaculum sp. | reverse complement strand
GCGCTCAATATCGGCGCGAATGATGTTGCCAATAATATGGGCCCCGCCGTGGGCAGCAGGGCGCTGCCGCTGGGCGCAGCGCTTCTCATTGCCGCAATCTGCGAGGCGTCAGGCGCCATTCTCGCGGGCGGCGATGTGGTGGATACCATCTCCAAAGGTATCATCGAGCCACAGGCGACGATGGAGGTCCGCAACTTCGTCATGCTGATGATGGCAGCGCTTCTTGCGGCGGCTGTCTGGACCCATCTCGCAACCCTCATCAGCGCACCCGTCTCGACAACGCATGCCATAGTTGGCGGCGTTATTGGTGCGGGGGTGGCGGCTGCCGGTGTCGCCTCTATCAATTGGCCGATGATGGGTGCCATTGCGGCAAGCTGGGTCATCTCGCCGGTGATGGGCGGTGTGATTGCGGCAGCACTTCTCGCCTTTGTGAAGTGGCGCGTTCTCTTCCGCGAGGACCGGATCGGCGCCGCGCGACAATGGGTGCCGGTGATGATCGGCCTCATGGTCGGCGTTTTCGGCATGTATCTCGTGCTCAAGGGGCTGTCGAATGTCTGGCAGCCGCCCATAAGTGTTGTCTGGTCCATCGGTCTTGCGGGCGTCGTGATCGGCACATTTGCCACGCGGCCCTGGGTGGCCCGCCGCGCCGCAAAGATCGAGAACAAGCGCAAGCAGGTCGGGGGCCTCTTCACTCTGCCGCTTATCTTTGCTGCTGCGCTGCTTTCCTTCGCGCATGGGGCAAATGATGTGGCGAACGCCGTCGGCCCGCTTGCCGCTATCGCAGTCGCCGCTGAAACGGGAGATGCCGTTTCGGGTAACGTCGCGCTGCCGCTCTGGGTGCTGCTGATCGGCGCTATCGGTATTTCGCTGGGTCTTGCCCTTTTCGGACCGCGCCTCATCCGCACTGTGGGCGAGAAGATCACCAAGATGGACGCCCCGCGCGCCTATTGCGTTGCGCTGTCTGCCGCCATCACCGTGCTCGTCGCCTCGGCCCTCGGGCTTCCTGTCTCGTCCACCCATGTTGCCATCGGCGGGATTTTCGGTGTCGGCTTCCTGCGGGAACAACTGGTCAATCTCCGCATCGGGGCCAACAAGGCGAGCACGCCCAAGCCGAAGGCCTCGCAGCCGGAATCGCTCTCCAGCACCCCGGAAGAGGCGATCAGAAAGCAGGCAAGCCGGGAGAAGCGCCGCCTCGTGCGCCGCCGTCACGTGGTTGGCATTGCAACGGCATGGGTTGTCACCGTGCCCGCTGCAGGCGGTATCGGTGCGGGGCTCTACCTGCTGATGGTGACGCTGATCAGCTTCTGATCAGCACTCAGCCAAGTTCCTTCAGCTTCATCGCTATGTCGGCAAGTCGGGAGTCGGTCAGCACACGCTGCGCCTCGCGCAGGCTCGCCCAGTGCCGCTTGCGCTCGCTTTGCTCTTTCCATGCGTCCAGTTGCTTCGTCACGCGCAGCGGATAGAGATCAACCTCCAGCGGCAAGAGCCGCACACCGCGCCGCTTGAGCGTACGCCAGCACCCGAGCGGCCTGTCACTGATGACACCTTCAACGCCCGCTTCCTCGCGCGCCTCGTGCGCCGCTGTCTCATGCGGTTGCAAGCCATCGATCAACCGGCCCTTCGGGAATATCCAGCGGCCGGAACGCGACGTGATGAGAAGCACGGCAATCTGCCCGTCCACTATCGCATAAGGGATCGCGCCTGCTTGCCGCTCGATCTTGGACTGGCGGGCCACAAGGCGGAAACGAAGTGAAGTCACAAGGCGCTGAAACATGATTCCCTCTGAACAAGACTTGCCGCAGTGTGCCGCGATTGAGAGGGAAATGGGAGTCGGGTGACGGAGCGGTCAGCGAAAGGGCGGTTCCGGCAGGCGCGCATCAAGCGAACGCCGCGGGGAAGGACCGCGATAACCCGGCTTTTCCACAAAATGGATGGGTGTGGATGTAGCGGCAAGGATAGCCTTGTAAAGCACATCGGCAAGGAGCGGCTTGACGAGATAATCGGTCACGCCCTGGTCGCGCGCATGGGTCACAAAGACGCGATCCACATGGCCGGAGATCATCAGGATCGGCACATCGGGATTAGCTTGCGCACCGCGATCACTCGCGCGGATACGCCGTGTCATCTCATAGCCATCCATCGGCTTCATGGCGCCATCGGTAATGATGATGTCCGGTCGTTCCGTCGCGAAAGCGGCAAGACCTCGTGCGCCATCCTGCGCGAGGACGACCTGTTCGATCCCCATGGAATGAAGAAGAGCTTCAAGCAGCCGCCGCATTTCGGCGCTGTCCTCGACGACGAGAACCTTCAGGCGGTGAAAAAACTCCGGTGCCGCCTTTGTCGGTTCCTCTGTCATCCCGCCGCTCTCATGCTCTCGCGGTTCGCTGCGATCAGCTTCTCGAGCGCATCGAGCGTCTCGGTGGAGATCGTGACGTCCGTGCCGGGGCTTTCCAGCGTGTCGCGTATAGCATCGACATGGAAACGGATCACCGTGCTGTCATGTTTGCCGTGGCCACCTTGTTCGAGATAACGGCAAAGCGAGTCCGCAAAGCGGCCCGTCATTGCAAATCCGAATGTGCCTGCAAGACCGCGCACATCATGGGCAATTGCATAGAGGCGATCATGGGCTTCCCTGTCGCCCTTGCAGGCTGGTTCTGCCAGAACCTGAAGCATGGAGACCTGCGCGGAAAGCGTTTCCACATATTTTGATTCCAGCGAACGGATCGTTGCCTGCATCTGATCCAGAATGCGCGGATCAAGACGCATCGGCGCGACATATTCGCTGCCAAGCTTGCGTTCGGCGATCGACGGCACGCGCACGAAACGCACTTCGGGCGGAGTTTCACCGCCGTCTGTTTCGTGGCCCGCCAGCCGGGAAGCGATCTTGCTGTGTTTCATTGCCCTTTCCCCTCAGACCAGCGCCACGGCGCCACGGCGATCCTCACCGGCATAGGGCGCGTTGCGCCGTCGCCGGTCCGGTCCGCAATAGGTTGGCGTTTCCACGAAGGGGCGAGGGCGATCAATCACCTGCAACAACCGCTCATAAAGGCCGCGCGGTGAGATAGGCTTGGAAATAAATTCGGTTACGCCAATATCGCGCGCCCGCTCAACAGAGGCGATGTCGGTATGACCCGAAACCATGATGATCGGGATCATGCCGAGCGCGCGCCCGCGAAGGCTGCGCAGGCGCTTTGCAAACATGAAGCCGTCACCGGGAACCATCGCCGCATCGGTGATCACGATGTCCGGCTCATGTCTGTTGAGAAGCTCCCAGGCTTCCTCGCCATTGATGGCAAGATGAATCTCGGAAACATTGAGTGCTTGCAGAAGCGTATGCAGGAGATGGCGCATATAGGCGCTGTCATTCACCACAAGAACGCTGATCTTGTCGAATACTGATTGGGCCATGCCCCGAACCCCCACCTCGCGAAGCACGGGCGGTTTTCCGCCGCGCCCCCTTTCGCGTGTATCAACCTTAATGGCGAGGTCTTAAAAAAGGGAAACCATGGCGGGGAAACAAGCTCTCCTCCGCAGGCGGAGGAGTTGAGAGATCGTTAAAGCAGGAGTATGCGGTCAGTCTTCTTTATTGGCCTGAAGACGTTCGGCGAGGTCGCGCAGCTTGCCTTCGACTTCCGCCATAGCGGGATCGAGCGCGAGCACGGTTTCCTC
>NZ_JBATWS010000390.1:0-14298 GCF_049672805.1 Parvibaculum sp. | reverse complement strand
GGCATCCCCTTCTGCAAAATCCACGACTTCTGCGAAATCCGCCTCGGCACCGGCCCGCTCTCAGGCACGCAGGCAGCCGGGCGGGGCATCTTCGGCCGGTTCCCGCGAAAGGCTCTATGCGGCCCTTGATCTCGGCACCAATAATTGCCGATTGCTGATCGCGCGCCGCTCGCCGGACGGTTTCAGGGTTGTCGATGCCTATTCCCGCATCGTGCGTCTCGGTGAGGGCCTGGTGGGCGCGGGCGAGCTGGGCGAAGCTGCCATGATCCGCGCCATCGAGGCGCTGCGCATCTGTGCGGACAAGATGAAACGGCGGGGCGTCAGTCGTTCCCGTACCATCGCAACGGCTGCCTGCCGCACAGCGGTCAATGGTGGCGAGTTCATTGCCCGGGTGAAGCGCGAAACGGGCCTCGCGCTTGAAGTCATCACCACGGAAGATGAGGCGCGACTGGCCGTTGCGGGCTGCTCGCCGCTGCTTGACCGGAATTGTGCCTCCGCTCTTGTTTTCGATATTGGCGGCGGCTCGACCGAGCTTATCTGGGTGCGACTTGAAAAAGGGCAGGGTGGAAAGGTGCGCCCGGTGATTGGCGACTGGATTTCGCTGCCCTGCGGTGTCGTCACGCTGGCAGAGCGTCATGGCGGGATTGAAGTCCCCGAAATGGTTTACAGGCGCATGGTGGCGGAAGTTGCGGAAAGCCTTACACCTTTCATGGAGCGCCTGCGTGGCGAGCGCGATAACCACCACCCGTTCCATCTTCTTGGAACCTCGGGTACGGTGACGACGATTGCAGGCGTCCATCTCGGCCTCGAGCGCTATGACAGGGCGCGTGTGGATGGCATATGGATCGAGCCTGCGGATGTCCGCCGCGTCACCCGTGATCTTCTCGAGATGGATTATGCGCGCCGCGCGGCCCATCCCTGTGTGGGGCAGGAGCGCGCCGATCTGGTGCTCGCTGGCTGCGCAATCTTTGAAGCTATTGCCGACGCCTGGCCCGCAGACAGGCTCCGCGTCGCAGATCGCGGATTGCGGGAAGGTATTCTGATGTCGCTCATGCAGGCCGATGCAGCCCGTCCGAGACGCCGCCGCCGGGGCGGTCGGCGCAGCGGCACACGCGCGGCAGAGATGGTTGAGGCATGACAAAGACACCGAAAAAGCCCGGCAAGGGCGGCACCAGCAAAAGCGCCATTGCGGGTACTACACGCGCGCTGAAGGTGCGGGTGAAAACTGCGCGCAAACGCAGCAACTCCTCCACGCGCTGGCTCGCCCGCCAGTTGAACGATCCGTATGTTCATGCCGCGCGGCGGGATGGCTACCGGTCCCGCGCCGCCTACAAGCTGCTGGAAATGGATGATCGCTATCGCCTGCTGCGCCCCGGCGCCCGCGTGGTCGATCTCGGCTGCGCGCCGGGCGGCTGGTGTCAGGTCGCCGTCGCGCGGGTGAAGGCAGAAAAGGATTCGCCGCAGGCGGGCCGCGTGATCGGCCTCGACTATCTGGAAATGGACCCGGTGCCGGGTGCTACCATCCTCCAGCTGGATTTTCTGGAAGAGGGGGCCGATGACCGTGTGAAGGAGCTGCTTGCGGGCGAGGCCGATCTCGTCCTCTCCGATATGGCGGCACCCACAACCGGCCACAAGCACACCGACCATCTGCGCATCATGCATCTCTGCGAGGTGGCCGCGCATTTCGCGATCGAGGTGCTGGCTCCCGGAGGTGCCTTTCTCGCCAAGGTGTTGCGGGGCGGAACGGAGAATGAGCTTCTGGTTCTCCTCAAGCAGCACTTCAAGACGGTGCAGCATGTGAAGCCGGATGCGAGCCGCGCCGACTCGGCAGAAATGTATGTGCTGGCACAGGGCTTTAAGGGCAGGTCTGAAGGTGATGTGGAAGAGGCGGGATGATTATTTCGCGCCTGCGTCATCGTCCCCTTTGCAATCCTGCATATAGGTGTTAAAAGCCAGCGCCAACACACGATAGGGTGGCCTGAATGGCCCAGGAGGTTGGCAGTATGATCCGTGAAGCGCTGACGTTTGATGACGTCCTTTTGTTGCCGGCTGCTTCCACGATCCTGCCCAGTCAGGCTGACACAAGAACCCGCCTGACAAAATCCATCACTTTGGGCATCCCCATCATTTCCGCTGCCATGGACACGGTCACGGAAGCGCGACTTGCCATTGCCATGGCGCAGGCAGGCGGCATCGGTGTTCTTCATCGCAACATGACGCCCGAAGCGCAGGCCGAGCATGTCAGGCAGGTGAAGAAGTTTGAAAGCGGTATGGTGGTCAACCCGGTCACCATCACCCCGGACGCAACCCTCGCCGATGCGCTCCGCGAAATGCAGTATCACGGCATTTCCGGCATTCCGGTGGTGGAGCCGGGCACGAACAAGCTGGTCGGCATTCTCACCAATCGCGATGTGCGCTTTGCCAGCAATCCGGCCGAGCCTGTCCGCAATCTCATGACGAAGGAAAATCTTGTCACCGTGGCAGACGGCGTGAGCCAGGAAGAAGCCAAGCGCCTCCTGCATCGCCACCGCCTCGAGAAGCTGATTGTGGTGGATGATGCCTATCGTTGTGTCGGCCTCATCACCGTGAAGGACATTGAGAAGTCGCAGCTTCATCCGAACTCCGCCAAGGACGAGCAGGGCCGCCTCCGCGTCGCTGCCGCCACCACGGTGGGGGATGAGGGGTTTGCCCGGTCAGAAGCCCTGATCGATGCAGGCGCAGACGTGATCGTCGTGGATACGGCGCATGGCCATTCGGCCCGCGTGTCCGAAGCGGTGGAGCGCATCAAGAAGGCCTCCGGCAACATGCAGGTGATCGCCGGAAATATCGCCACAGCAAGCGCTGCCAGGGCGCTCATTGATGCAGGCGCGGATGCGGTGAAGGTCGGCATCGGCCCCGGCTCGATCTGCACCACGCGCATCGTTGCAGGCGTCGGCGTTCCCCAGCTCACCGCGATCATGGACGTGGTTGAGGAAGCGAAGAAGGCGGGCATCCCCGTCATTGCCGATGGTGGTATCAAGTTCTCGGGCGACCTCGCCAAGGCGATTGCGGCGGGTGCCGATTGCGCCATGCTCGGCTCGCTCTTTGCGGGCACCGAAGAATGTCCCGGCGAAATCATTCTCTATCAGGGCCGCTCCTATAAGGCCTATCGCGGCATGGGCTCGGTCGGTGCAATGGCTGTCGGCTCAGCGGACCGCTACTTCCAGCAGGATGTGAAAGATTCGCTGAAGCTGGTGCCGGAAGGCATTGAAGGTCAGGTGCCCTATAAGGGGCCGATCTCAAACGTGATCCACCAGCTCGTGGGCGGCCTGCGCGCTGCGATGGGCTATACCGGCAGCGCGACCGTGAAAGAATTTCAGGAGCGGGCAGAGTTCGTCCGTATTTCCGCCGCGAGCCTTCGCGAAAGCCATGTTCACGATGTGACGATTACCCGCGAGGCGCCGAACTATCCCGGCGGTATGAGCTGACGGAATTTGGTATTGGCGCTGATGCGCTGGCTGGAGCCCTGACATGAAGCCCGGCGCGCGTCTGCAATCCGCGATCGACGTTCTCTGCGATATTTTTGCAAGCGGCCGCCCGGCTGACCGCGTCTTCGATCAGTGGGCGCGTTCCAGCCGCTTTGCCGGCTCGAAGGACCGTGCCGCGGTGGGCGAGATTGTGTACACCGTGCTGCGTCGACGGGCGGAACTGTCCGCTGCTATCGAAACCTCGGAACCGCGTCTCCTCGCCTTCGCTGCACTGTTACTCATTGGGGGCGAAAGCCTCGCAACGCTCTCTGGTCTTGCAGATGGCTCCACCCACGCGCCCGCGCCACTCAGCGATGAAGAGAGGGCGATACTGGAAAAAGCGGTCCTGCCGGGCGCGGATGCGCCGCTTCCCACTCGCTTTAATTATCCCGAATGGCTCCATGCCGAATTGGAAGAGGCTTTCGGGCCGCGCCTTGAGCAGGAGATGGCGGTGCTGCTGGAGCGCGCACCGACAGATTTGCGCGTCAATGCGCTGAAGGCGAACCGCGCTGATGCGCTGCTGGCGCTCGGTGAAGCGGGCGTAAGGGCGGAAGAATGCCCGCTCTCTCCTTGGGGCTTGCGTCTCACCTCGCGGGCCAACCTGCCAGGCCTTGCCCTTTACCGCGATGGCGTGATCGAAATTCAGGATGAAGGCTCGCAGCTCGCTTGCCTGATAATGGGCGCGGCAGCGGGTGAGCAGGTGGTGGATCTTTGCGCTGGTGGGGGTGGCAAATCTCTCGCACTCGCGGCCATGATGGGCAATCGCGGGCAGATACTCGCCTGCGACACGGATATGCGCCGCCTCGCCGCCATACTTCCTCGGGCAAAGCGCGCAGATATTCGCAATCTCCAGACACGGGTGCTTGGTCCCTTCGCCCCCGGCGAGGTGGATAGTGATCTCGGTGATCTTGAGGCGCGCGTGGACTGCGTGCTTGTCGATGCGCCTTGCAGCGGCACGGGCGCCTGGCGGCGCAGCCCCGATGCCCGCTGGCGTCTGGCACCGGAAACACTCGGCGGATACCACGCCGCGCAGGATGAGGTGCTGGCGCGCGGCGCGCGGCTTGTCCGCCCGGGCGGCCGCCTGATCTATGTGACCTGCTCGCTGCTCCCCTCCGAGAATGAGCATCGCGTGGCGGCCTTTCTTGCGGCCCATACGGATTTTGCGCTGGCCGACTGGCAGGACCACTGGCCGGAAGGGCCCGCACGGCCCTCCGCGCTACCCGGTGGGGCGCTCCGGCTCAGCCCTGCATCAACCGGCACGGACGGTTTCTTCATCGCCATTCTGGTCAGAAAAGCGGGGGCATGATGGGCCGGCTCAACAGGCTTGACGGGTCGCAGGAAGGATGGTCTATCGGAACCACCTCTCCCCAAGAGCCTGAACGAATGGCGGCCGTGTTTATCCGTAAAATCCTTGTTCTGCCCCTGCTGGTGCTCGGCCTTTCTCTTGTGTCCCTTGGCGCTGCATCGGCAAAGCGGGTGGACGAGCAGTCTCAGCGCGCTTCGATTGCGCTTGTGGCGAAGGGCGCCGCGGCGGCGGATCGCGGGGATCTCCCCGAAGCCCAGCGCCTCTTCGAAACGGCAATCGTGGCAAATCCTGCCAATGCGGCGGCTTTCACCGGTCTCGGCACCGTGCATGAGGCACGCGACCAGAAAAATCTCGCCCGGAAATACTATCTGATCGCGCTTTCCATCGACCCTTCGCATGCGCCTGCACTGAGCCGCCTTGCCCATCTTGAACTTGATGCCGGCAATCGCACCGCAGCAGAGGAGGGGCTTCGCAAGCTGCGCGCCTTCTGTGCAGCCTGCGGGGAAACGCAGGAACTCGCCCGTGCTCTCGGCCTTGGTGCCGCGAACAATGCCACCACCCCAGCTAATCCGTGAGCGGAACATGACCGAAGACCGCATTCTCATCATCGACTTTGGCAGCCAGGTAACGCAGCTCATCGCACGGCGCGTTCGTGAAAGCGGCGTCTATAGCGAGATCGTGCCGTTCAACAAGGTCGAGGAAATCTGGAAGGACTTCGCGCCGAAGGGCGTCATCCTCTCCGGCAGCCCTTCCAGCGTCAGCCGCGAAAACAGCCCCCGCGTACCGCAATTCGTCTTCGAGTCCGGTCTTCCCGTTCTTGGCATTTGCTACGGTCAGCAGGTGATGACGCTCCAGCTCGGCGGCAAGGTGGAAGGCGGCGATGAGCGCGAGTTCGGCCGCGCCTCAATCGAGGTGAAGGAAACGACGACGCTTCTCGAAGGCGTTGCAAGCGTGGGCGGCACCGAGCCTGTCTGGATGAGCCATGGCGACCGCGTCGTGTCGCTCGCGCCGGGCTTCAAGGTTGTTGCGCAGAGCAGGGGCGCACCCTTTGCCGTCATCGCCGATGAAGACCGCCGCTTCTATGGCGTGCAATTTCATCCCGAGGTGGTCCATACGCCGCGCGGCAAGGACATGTTGTGGAACTTCACGCACCGCATTTGCGGCTGCAAGGGCGACTGGACCATGGCCGCCTTCCGCGAAACCGAGATCGAAAAGGTGCGCGCGCAGGTCGGTTCAGGCCGCGTGATCTGCGGCCTGTCGGGCGGTGTGGATTCCTCCGTGGTGGCCGTGCTGCTGCATGAGGCGATCGGCAACCAGCTTCAATGCGTGTTTGTCGATACAGGCATGATGCGCGCAGGCGAGGCCGAGCAGGTCGTTTCGCTCTTCCGCGATCACTACAACATCCCGCTCGTCGCCGTGGATGCGAGCGATCTCTTCCTCGGCAAACTTGAAGGCGTTACCGATCCTGAGCAGAAGCGCAAGATCATCGGCGCCACCTTCATCGACGTGTTCGAGGCGGAAGCAAAGAAGATCGGTGGGGCCGACTTCCTCGCGCAAGGCACGCTCTATCCGGACGTCATCGAGAGCGTGTCTTTTGCGGGCGGGCCTTCCGTCACCATCAAGAGCCATCACAATGTCGGCGGGTTGCCCGAGCGCATGAACATGAAGCTCGTGGAGCCGCTCCGCGAGCTCTTCAAGGATGAAGTGCGCGAACTTGGTCGCGAACTTGGCCTGCCGGAACAATTCGTTGGTCGTCATCCGTTCCCCGGACCGGGCCTCGCGATCCGCGTACCGGGCGAGATCACGCGCGAGAAGCTCGATATTCTCCGCAAGGCCGACACGATCTATCTCGAGGAAATCCGCGCCGCCGGCCTCTATGACGAAATCTGGCAGGCCTTCGCGGTGCTGCTGCCCGTGCGCACGGTGGGCGTGATGGGTGACGAGCGCACCTATGACTATGTCTGCGCGCTCCGCGCCGTCACCTCGCTCGACGGCATGACGGCGGACTATTACCCCTTCACCCACGAGTTTCTGGGACACGTCTCCACACGGATCATCAACGAAGTCCGCGGCATCAACCGCGTCGTCTATGACGTGACCTCAAAGCCGCCGGGAACGATCGAGTGGGAATGATCCCCGCTGACAGCGCAAAGAAATAAACAAAGCCCGCTTCAATGCGGGCTTCTTTCTTTCCGTCTCGCGGCTGTTCCGGTTGTCGGAGTATTTCTCAAAAAATATATTGATATCAAAATAAAAACACACCATCATGCGCCTCCGTTTGATGACGGGACTTCAGGGGAGGAAGCAGGTGCTTCGATTTATTGCCATTGCCACTTTCGCCGTTGCGGCCCTCATTTTTGCGCTTTTTGCCTATGCTTTCACTCAGCCGGATGAGTTTCGCATCGAACGGGACATCGCTGTCGATGCGCCGCCGGAAGCGATCTATCCGCTGATAACTGATCTGCGGGAGTGGCGTCGCTGGTCTCCCTTTGAGCAACTCGATCCCGATATGGCGCGCGACTATGGCGGCGCCGATAAGGGCGTCGGCGCTACCTATGCCTGGCAGGGAGACCGGAATGCAGGCAGCGGCCGCATGGAGATTGTGGACGAGGATGCGCCCAACCGGATCGCCATTGCGCTCCATTTCATCTCACCGATGGAAGCAAGGAACACGGCCATCTTCCTGCTGACGCCGGAGGGCGACGCCACGCATGTCTCATGGGCGATGGAAGGCGAGGCCAACGTCCTTTCAAAGCTGCTCCAGCTTTTCGTGGATATCGACGAAATGGTCGGCTCCGATTTTCAGGCGGGTCTCGAAAAGCTGAAATCCGAAGTCGAAGCCAATCAGGAGATCGCAGAATGACCGAGGCTGGCAAGTTTCTCTGGTATGAACTCATGACCACCGACACGAAAGCGGCGGGCGAGTTCTATTCCCATGTCATTGGCTGGAAGAGGGAACTTGCGCCGAACGAAAGCGGCAACAGCCCCTACACACTCTTTCTCGTTGGAGATATGGGCATCGGCGGCATGATGGCGATACCTGAGGAAGAATGTGATCGCGCGAAGCCGGGCTGGATCGGTTATATCGGCGTCGATGATGTGGACGCCTATGCAAGGCGCGTTGTGGATGCAGGCGGCAGCATCCTCCGCGAGCCTTCGGATGTCCCCGGCATTCTCCGCTTCGCCATGGTGGCAGACCCGGCCGGCGCCGCTTTCGTGATCTTCCACGGGATGGCAGGTCCGATGCAGCTTCCGGCAACGGGCACGCAAGGCACAACCGGCTGGCACGAGCTTGTCAGCGGCGAGGTCGAGCCCACCTTCGCCTTCTATTCAGGCCTCTTCGGCTGGACGAAGGATCAGGCGATGGATATGGGCGGCGGGAACATCTATCAGCTCTTCGCCACAGGCGGAGAGGCAGTCGGCGCCATGATGAAGGTGAACGCAGAAGATCCCGTACCCGGCTGGCACTTTTATTTCTGTGTGGACGACATAGACGCTGCCATATCGCGCATCCACGAGAAGCGGGGCGAAATCCTCATGGGTCCGCATCAGGTACCAGGCGATGCGTGGATTGTGGTCGGGCGTGACCCGCAGGGAGCACGCTTCTCGCTTGTCGGCGCGCGGCAGTAAGAAACTTACGCCGCCCGCACAAGAAGCTCGCCGATCTGCACCGCGTTGAGCGCCGCGCCTTTCAAAAGCTGATCGCCCGCAACGAACATCGCAATCGAACGGCCCGTCGGATCGGAAATATCCTGCCGGATGCGGCCAACGAGAATGTCGTCCTGCCCCGATGCGTCTTTCGGCATCGGGAAATAATTTGCGGCAAGGTCATCGACGATCTTCACACCCGGCGCGCCAGAGAGAAGGTCACGGACTTCCTTCGGCGTGATCGGGTTTTCGCACTCAAAGTCGATGGCTTCGGAATGCGCCCGCAGCACCGGCACACGAACACAGGTGGCTGTGACGCGAATATTCGGCTCACCGAAAATCTTCGTCGTCTCCTTCACCATTTTCAGCTCTTCTTCGTTGTAGCCCGTCTCTGGGTCCACACTCGAATTGTGGCTGAACACGTTGAAGGGGTAGGGGTGCGGAATGATCTTCTGCTCGAAGGGTTCACCTGCAAGGAAGGCGCGCGTCGCCGCCTCAAGCTCTTCCATCGCCGCTGCACCTGCGCCCGACGCCGCCTGATAGGTCGCCGCGATCACGCGCTTGATCGGGTTCACCTTGTGGATCGGCCAGAGCGGCGTGATGGCAATGATCGTCGAGCAGTTCGGATTGGCAATGACGCCCTGATGGGTGAGCGCTGCTTCGGGGTTGATCTCGGGGATCACCAGCGGCACGTCCGGGGCCATGCGGAAGGCCGACGAATTGTCGATCATCACCGCGCCCGCAGCCTTCACCGCATTGACGAACTTCTTCGAGATGCTGCCACCCGCCGAGAAGAAGGCGATGTCCACACCCTTGAAGCTGTCTTCGGTCAGTTCCTCGACGAGAATATCCTGTCCGCGGAATTTCATGGTTTTGCCAGCCGAGCGCGCGCTGGCGAGGAGTTTCAGCTCCTTCACCGGGAAGTTACGTTCTTCCAGACAGCGGATCATCTCGACGCCTACGGCGCCGGTCGCACCCGCAATGGCCACGACAGGATTGGCATACATGTTCGATACTCCGGATCGGGCGAAAAGCGCCCTCACATTGTGCCGTGCCTATAACAGCGGCAGGAGACCCCGGCAAGGGGATGCGGCGTCGCGGCCTCACTCCTCCCGGAACCCGTCCACGATCTCCGAAATCCGGTTGAAGAAGTGAAGCCCCTGCCTGATCTCCTCGTCCGACATATGGTCGATGATCCGCTGCACATAGGCCTCGCCATCCGCAATCATCTTCGTCATATGTGCCTCGCCCTTGGGCGTGAGGATGACAATCTTTTCCCGGCCGGAATTGGGGTTTTCCACCAGCCGGATGAGGGCGAGCGGTGGCTGCGCCATGGCCCGGAGCGCCTTGGTGATGGCTGCACTTGATATTTCGAACCAGCTTTCGAGCGAGCGTTCGATGGCCTTGCGGTCCATCTCGCGGCCATCCTTGCCTTCGGAGTGGATGAGCCAGAGCATCGCAACCTGATGACGGTTCAGCACACCGCCCCGGAGTGCGTCTTCCACGCCGATCCCGGCCTTGTAGTGGATGGGGTAATAATATTCGAGGAAACGCAGGGCGGCACCGGGCACATCCGATGGCTTTGCCGCCTGCCTCTTTTCCGTCTTCCTTGCCGCCAATTCAGCCTCCCGAAGCGCCTCTTCGGCTTCGCAACGAATCTGCCCGGAGTTTACGGGTCGGGCGACGACCGGGCATGTGCTAAATTGTTTACAAAAGAAATAGTTTATGAAAACAATAATCCGCGTTGCGGGGAGGCGGCGCCAAAAATCACCGGGGAGGGAGGAAAGCTCATGCAGAATTCCGCTGTGTCCGGCACGGGCCAGGAACTTGCGGCCCTGATCGAAGCTTTGCCGAAGGGCGACACCATTGCCTCGCCCTACGCGCTTTACGAGAAGCTGAGGCCGCATTGCCCGGCATGGGGTTACAGGGATTATCCACCCGGCACGGTGCCTGATGCAGACGAGCCGGTGACGGCCTGGGTACTGCTCGACTATGCGCAAGTCTCTGCCGCCGCGCGCGACCACCGTGTCTTTTCCTCGCGTGATCCGCTGCAGGAACAATCATCTGCGCCCACGCTCATGCTCGTGAACCACGACAACCCGGAGCATGACCGGCTGCGCGGTATCGTGAACATGGCCTTCTCGCGCCGCCGGGTCGAAGCGCTGGAACCCTGGGTCCGCGAAATCGTGAACGACATGCTCGCGCATACGGGCGAGGGGGAAATCGAAGTGATGGGTGCGCTCGCCGCGCGCATTCCCGCCCGCATAATGGTGGGGCTTCTCGGTCTCCCCGAAGAAGTGGTGGAAAATTTCCGCCATTGGGCAACCGCCTTCATGCTCTCGGCTAATCTGACGCCGGCCGAGCGCGAGGCGAGCAATATGAAGCTCGTCCACTACTTCACGGAGACCGTCCAGCGCCTTCACGCGGCGCTCGAAAATGGGGAGCAGGTGCCCGACTCGCTGATCACCGCGCTGCTGAAGGCTGAGGTGGAGGGCGAAAGACTCACCCTCGATGAGATCATCCGCTTCTGCATAACCCTTGTCGTTGCGGGATCGGAGACGACCACTTTCCTGCTCGGTAATCTTCTCTACAATCTCGCCACTATGCCGGACATCCGCGCGAGGCTCGCGGCGGATCGCTCCCTGATCGATACATTCATCGACGAGAGCCTGCGCCACAGCGGCCCGCCCCAGCGCCTGTTCCGGATTGCAACGCAGGATGTGGAAATCGGCGGAAGGCTTATTCGTAAAGGCGAATGGGTGGCGCTCTTCTTTGCAGCCGCCAATCACGATCCCGCCATGTTCCCCGAGCCTTCGAAGTTCGACATCACACGGCCCAATCTCAACAAGCAACTGACCTTCGGCGTCGGCATTCATCATTGCCTCGGCTCGGCGCTTGCCCGCATGGAAGGCAAGGTGCTCATTGAAGCAGTGCTCGACCGCTTCGAGGACATGTCGCTTGGCCGGGAGGCGCCGGTGCCGCAAAGGACGAGCCTTCTCAATCACGGGCTGGACAGGCTGACGCTCCGTTTTGCCCTTCGTCGCAAGGGAGCCGCATGATGACAGCACAACTCTCCGAACAGACCCGCAACATCGCCGCGACCCAGGCGCTCTTTCAGGCCTTTGGCGCACAGGATATTCCGGCGATCATGGAACATCTTCATCCCGATGCCGTGATCGAGTTCTACGGCACGCCCGTCATTCCCTATGCAGGCACCTATCGCGGCCGCGAAGAGTGTCGCCGCTTTTTCGAAGTGGTGCTTTCCTCGGTCGATATTCACCGTTTCGATACGGAAGAGTTTATTGCAGAGCGGGACAAGGTGGTGGTCACGGGCGCGCTCCATCTGACCGCCCGCTCGACAGGCCGAGCCATCATCTCCGATTTCGTCCATGTCATCACCCTGAAGGATGGCAAGTGGATACGCTTTCGGGACTTCATGAACACCGCGATTGCCGTTGCGGCTTTCTCCCGGGACGCTGAAAGGGTAGTCTCGACGCTCTGATTGCTGCGGAGCGGAACGGGATATGACGGGAAGATCAGGGCTACTGATACTGGCTCTGGCGTTTGCAGGCGGGATTTCCGCTGTGAACGCCGATGCCATTGGCGACAACAATATCTGCTACGCCCAGTTCGCGACCGGCAATTACGGTTCCGCCATCGACTATTGCAGCCGGGCAATCGAGTCCGGGGAGTTGAGCGAAAGCGATCTTGTGGCCGCGCTCATCAATCGGGGTGTTGCCTATAAATCCTCCGGCAATCTCGCAAGCGCCGTGGCGGACTACACGCGCGCGCTTGAACTCGCGCCGAATGATGCCTTGCTCTATCAGAACCGCGCCAATGCGCTGCGCGAGATGGGCGATCTTGAAGCCGCATTGATCGACATTGAAAAGTCGCTTGCACTCGCCCCGGAAGTCGCGGGCGCCTGGTATGTGCGCGGTGCCATCGCCGAGGCACAGGGCGACGGTCAGGCGGCGCGGCGCTTCTATATGTCAGCGCTCGGCCTCGATCCTCAGAATGCAGCCTATAAGGCAAAACTCCTCAGCGGTGAGGCGCGATGAGAACGAAGCTCAATGTTTTCGGCACCATTTCCGAAGCCTATGGCGGCTCATGGCGTCATCTCGGGGAGATGGTGCGGCTGATCTGGTTTCCGGGGCTTCTCTATCTCATCTTCTCGATCGCCAGCGCCTTCGTGAATACGGAGAGCCAGTTCTTTCTGGCTCTCGCCTTAGAGGCCGCGAGCCTCTTTCTCTGGCCGGTCATAGCGGTAGTCTGGCACCGCTTCATTCTGCTGGGCGATGTGTCAGCAGGCGCGGTTCATTTCTCCTTTGGACGGCCAGAGGCACTTTTCCTGCTGGTATCTGTCCTCCTGTTCCTCCTGCTTGCGCCGGGGATCATGCTCACTATGAGCACCGCGATGCTGCAGGAAAGCTCTGCCGCGCCGCTGCTCAGCTTCTTCGGACTGCTTCTCCTTCTTGTCGGCTTCTATCTCTTTGTCCGCCTGACCCTCCTGCTGCCTGCGGCCGCCATTGGTGCACCGCTGGACCCGCGCCTCGTGCTGGAGCGGACGCGGGGCAATTTCTGGCGACTGGTGGCGGTCTTGCTGGCTCCCATGCTGCCGCTCCTTATATGCGCCATCCTGCTCGGCATCCTGCTGCAGGGCGGCCCGCTGCTTCAGGTTCTGGCTGTCATAGGACTCGCGCTGGTCTCGATTTTCTTCGCGGTCGTTAATGTGGCCGCGCTCTCCATTGCCTATCGCGAACTTGTTGGCACGGCGGGAAGCGAATCCCCTGATCCTCACATCGAGCCGGTCATCTGAGAGAAGCTCCGGTTATCCCGGTAGCCCCCTCGTTGATTGCGCTTGTGCCTGCTTTTTTGTAGGGTCCGCCCATTGGGATCTGGAGAGGTGCCGGGAGGCGCCTAAGGGCTTGATTCGTAAGCTCTTTTTTCAGCGGCATTCGGCCGCGGTCGTAAAATCCCGCGTACGCTCCCATATCTGTCGGAAGCGTGCCGCCACCTGACAGGGAAGATCCGCATGTCAACGCATTCCAAGATTCGGCGTATCACCGTGCCCGAAATCCGGGCTCGCAAGGGGGGAGAGCCGATCGTCTCTCTCACCGCCTATCACGCACATACCGCTCGTTATGTTGACCCCTATGTCGATTTCCTGCTCGTGGGCGACAGCCTCGGCATGGTGATGTACGGCATGGAGACGACGCTGGGCGTGACGCTGGACATGATGATCGCCCACGGCTCTGCCGTGGTGCGCGGTACGGAGCGCGCGCTTGTCGTGGTGGATATGCCTTTCGGCTCCTATGAGGAAGGCCCGGAAGTCGCCTTCCGCAACGCCGTGCGCATCATCAAGGAAACGGGCTGCACGGCGGTGAAGCTGGAAGGTGGCGCGCGCCTTGCGCCCACCATCCGCTATCTCGTTGATCGCGGCATCCCTGTAATGGCGCATATCGGCCTCACGCCGCAAAGCGTTCAGGTCATGGGCGGCTTCAAGGCGCAGGGCCGCGAGGAAAGCGAATGGGCCGCCATCGAGGCGGACGCCCGCGCCGTCGCGGAAGCGGGTGCTTTCGCCGTGGTGGTGGAAGGCGTGGCTGAACCGCTTGCCGCGCGCATCACCGGCCAGATTGATATTCCGACGATCGGCATTGGTGCATCTGCCCAGTGTGACGGGCAGATTCTGGTGCTGGAGGACATGCTGGGCCTTTCGCCCAAGCCGCCGAAATTCGTGCGCGAATTCGCTTCGCTGGGCGCGCAGATCGCTGGCGCAGCGGAGGCTTACTCCCATGCGGTGCGTGATCGCAGCTTCCCAGCTGCCGAGCACACCTACAC
>NZ_JBATWS010000389.1:0-1587 GCF_049672805.1 Parvibaculum sp. | reverse complement strand
GGCGCGCCCTGATTGGGCGCCGGCCGGACCGCCTTCAGCGCTGGCGCTCGAGCACGCTCACGTAGTTGGCGACGGCGGCGCCGCCCATGTTGAAGATGCCGGCGGTGGTGGCGCCCGGAATCTGGATGCCGCCAGCTTCGCCGGTGAGCTGCATGGCGCACAGCGCGTGCATGGAGACGCCGGTGGCGCCGACCGGATGGCCCTTGGCCTTCAGGCCGCCCGAGGGGTTCACCGGCAGCTTGCCGTCCTTGTAGACCCAGCCCTCTTCGAGGGCGCGCTTGCCCTGGCCTTCCGGCGTCAGGCCCATGGCTTCGTATTCGATGAGTTCGGCGATGGTGAAGCAGTCGTGGGTTTCGACCAGCGACAGGTCGTCGATCTTCAGGTTGGCCTGGTCAAGCGCCCGGCGCCACGCCTCGGTGCAGCCCTCGAACTTGAGGATGTCGCGCTTCGACATGGGCAGGAAGTCCTGCACATGAGCCATGCCGCGGAAGCCGACGGCGCGCTTCATGTTGCGGGCGGTCTCGCCATCGGCGATCACCACGGCGGCGGCGCCGTCGGAAACCAGCGAACAGTCAGTGCGCTTCAGCGGGCCGGCGACGTAGGGGTTCTTCTCGCTCTCGTTGCGGCAGAAGTCGAAGCCGAAGTCCTTGCGCATCTGGGCGTAAGGATTGTCGACGCCGTTCTTGTGGTTCTTGGCGGCGATCTGGGCCAGGGCGTCAAACTGTTCGCCATGACGCTCGAAATAGGCGTGGGCGATCTTGCCGAACACACCGGCGAAACCAGCCTGGGTCTCGCCGTCTTCCTTCAGGTACGAAGCGCGCAGCAGGTTCTTGCCAACCTGGGGACCGGGCGTGGTGGTCATCTGCTCGACGCCGACAACCAGGACGATCTTGCCGGCTTTCGCCTCAATGGCCTTCACGGCCTGGTGCACGGCGGCCGAGCCGGTGCCACAGGCGTTCTCGACGCGCACGGTCGGCTTGAAGCGCAGGTTATCGTCGGCCTGGAGCACCAGCGACGCGGTGAAGTCCTGATCCGAGAAACCGGCGTTGAAATGGCCGAGATAAATTTCGTCGATATCCTTGGGGCCGACGCCGGCGTGCTCCATCGCCTCGCGGGCCACGCGCACCACCAGGCTCTCAACGGTCTCGGTGTCGAACTTGCCAAAGGGCGTGTGCGCCCAACCCACGATCGCAGCAGTCATCGTCTGTTCCTTGCATCATGCCGGGCGCGCTGGCCCACACCCATGGTCCTGACCATTGATGTGTATCTGCACGCATGGCGTTTCAACCGCACAATAGTGCGTTATCGGAACAATGGAAACGCGGGACAACAGCTCCGGCCGGCACGATGGCGACCGACGCGACAAAAACCGCCGGATACAAGGAAAACGCCCAGGGACCCGGCCGCCGGGCCACCGTCACGGGCGCTGGCCGCGCGCGACCTGCGTGGGTCAGAAAATGCTGGCGGGCGCGCCGAAACGGTAGTTGACGCCCAGCGAAACGATATCGACATGGGCCCTGGCCGATCCAACCCAGGGCAGGCCGACATATTGCGGATGGCCCGGAACGATGCGGATCGGCGCCGGTT
>NZ_JBATWS010000388.1:0-2318 GCF_049672805.1 Parvibaculum sp. | reverse complement strand
CCGCATCGGCATTGCTGGCTTCTGAGCCTGCCGCGCGCTTTCGACCGGTTTCAACGATACGCCCGAAAAGGCCTCGCGCCCCTATGACAAGGACCGCGACGGCTTCGTGATGGGCGAGGGCGCGGGTGTTGTCGTTCTCGAAGAATATGAACACGCCAAGGCGCGTGGCGCGAAGATCTATGCCGAGATTGCTGGCTATGGCCTGTCGGGCGACGCTTATCACATCACCGCGCCGCCGGAAGATGGCAATGGCGGTTTCCGCTCCATGCAGGCGGCACTCAAGCGGGCGGGCATCTCGCCTTCCGAAATTGACTACGTCAACGCGCATGGCACATCCACCATGGCCGACACGATCGAGCTTGGAGCCGTGACGCGCCTGCTCGGCGATGCGGCGGGGAAAGTGTCGATGTCCTCGACCAAATCCTCCATCGGCCATCTGCTGGGTGCGGCTGGCGCGGTTGAAGCGATCTTCTGCATGCTTGCCATTCGTGACAGCAAGCTGCCGCCGACGCTCAATCTCGACAGTCCGGAAGTTGAGACAGCGATTGACCTTGTGCCGCTCAAGGCGCGCGACAAGGAAGTCAATTATGCGCTCAGCAACTCCTTCGGGTTTGGCGGCACCAACGCCTCTCTGGTGATGAAAAAGGTTGATGGTTGACGCCCGGCGACACCACGCCTGAAGCGCCGGGGGCTGTCGGCGCCGATCAGGCCCTGGACGGCAAGGACGCCCCCCGCAAGCCACGCCGCTTTCTCCGCGTGGTTCTTGCGCTGCTCATATCTTTGGTGCTCGGCGCTGCCCTCGCGGTCGGGGTGGCTTTTTTCTACGGCAAATATCTCTTCGAGACATCCGGCCCCCATGACGAGGCCGCGATCATTATGCTCGAGCCGGGCATGGGAGTGCGCGCGATCGCAGACCGCCTCGAGCGGGAAGGCGTGATTTCCGATGCAAATGTGTTTCTCGCCGGGGTGAGGCTCAGCCGCGCCGAACGGCAGCTCAAGGCGGGCGAGTATGAAATCCCCGCCGGGGCGAGCATGGCCGCCATCATGGGTATTCTGCGCGAGGGGCGCTCGATCCTTCACCGCCTCACCATTGCCGAAGGGCTGACGAGCGAACAGGCCATGTTGCTGGTAGAGGCACATCCGGCCCTTCAGGGTGACATGCCGCCCACGCCCGCCGAAGGCGCACTCCTGCCCGAGACCTACAGCTTCACCCGCGGCACAACACGCGAGAAGATTGTGGCCGATATGGTTGCCGCTGCAACCCGCACCATGGATGAACTGTGGGACAAGCGCGCACCCGACCTTCCTTTCAAGACGCGGGAAGAAGCGATCATCCTTGCTTCCATTGTGGAGAAGGAAACAGGCGTCGCCTCGGAGCGGCCCCGTGTGGCGGCCGTCTTCGTCAACCGCCTGAAGGCTTCCATGCGCCTCCAGTCGGACCCCACAATCATTTACGGTCTTGTGGGCGGCAAGGGCTCGCTCGGGCGGCCCATCCGCCGCAGCGAGCTTCAGCGGCTGACGCCTTACAACACCTATCTGGTGGACGGGCTTCCGCCGACGCCGATCTGCAATCCCGGCCGTGCCTCGCTGGAAGCCGTGCTTAACCCGCCCGTCACGAACGAGTATTACTTCGTAGCAGACGGCACAGGCGGGCACGCCTTCTCCCGCACGCTTGCCGAGCATCAGCAGCGGGTTCGCGAGTGGCGGCAGATAGAGCGTGAGAGAGGCTTGCGCTAGCCGGAAGGGGCGGCGCTACTGCTATAGTCGCGAAGGTTCGTGATTCCCGAGGGAGATTTGATGTCGCTCAACAGCATGACCGGCTTTGCCCGAACAGAGGGATCGTTCGGCGCCGCACGCTGGCACTGGGAAATCCGCAGTGTGAACGGCAAGGGGCTGGATGCCCGTTTTCGCCTGCCGCCGGGGCTCGACCGGCTGGATGCGCGGCTGCGTGCAGAACTGGCGCGGCATATCCGCCGGGGGAATTGTCAGGTGTCCCTGACGCTGGAGCGCACGAACGAGACCTCTCCCTTGCGCGTAAACCGCGATGCGCTGCGCACGGTCATGGATGTGATCAACGAGATCAGCACCACAATTACGACCGCACCGCCCCGGCCCGAAGGAATACTCGCACTGCGAGGTGTGCTGGAGCAGGCCGAGGAAACCGAGGAAACGGAAGAGGAGCGCGCCGCCTTTGAGGACGCGCTCGTCGCATCCTTCGCGGAAGCGGTTGCCGCTCTCGCATCCGCGCGTGCCGAAGAAGGACAGAAGCTGAAAACCGTGCTGTGCGGCCAGATCGATGAAATCGAACGGCTGACGGG
>NZ_JBATWS010000387.1:0-2185 GCF_049672805.1 Parvibaculum sp. | reverse complement strand
CGATCCGCGAGGCGGAGGCTGTGGAAGCCTATGGGGCGGAACAGCCAGTCTCGCCGGGTGAGGCGACGAAAAAGGCAATCACCGGGCAGGGCAAGGAATGAACGCTCGTGCCAAGGGGACAGCTCCCGATCCCACCCCCGAAGATGAGATCGAGGCATCACGCGCGCCGCTGATGGCGCATCTGATCGAGCTGCGCTCGCGCCTCATCAAGGTGATGATCGCCTTCATCATCGCCTTTGCCATATGCTTCTTCTTCTCCAGAGACATCTTCAATTTTCTGGTCGAGCCATATAACCGCATCGTGGCGGCAGAGGGCGGCGCCCATCTGATCTATACAGCGCCGCAGGAGTTTTTCCTGACGCAGCTCAAAATGTCGTTCTTTGGCGCTGTGTTCGTCGCCTTTCCGGTCATCGCCGCGCAGGTTTACATGTTTGCGGCGCCGGGGCTTTACCGGCATGAGCGCAACGCCTTCATTCCCTATCTGATAGCAACGCCCATTCTGTTCCTGATGGGCGCGGCTCTGGTCTATTTCGTGGCACTGCCGATCACGCTTAATTTCTTCATGAGCATGCAGCAGACGGGGGAAGATGGCCGGGCCGTCATCGAGTTGCTGCCGCGTGTCAGTGAATATCTCAATCTGGTGACGGCGTTCATTCTGGCCTTTGGCATCTGCTTCCAGTTGCCCGTCATTCTCACGCTGCTGGCGCGGGCGGGCCTGGTGAATTCCGACCAGCTTCGTAGGGGCCGGCGCTATGCAATCGTCATCATCTTCATCATCGCGGCCTTCCTGACCCCGCCCGATATTTTCAGCCAGATCGCGCTCGGTGTGCCGACGCTGCTGCTCTACGAAATCTCCATTCTGGGTGTGCGCATGATGGAGAAGAAGCGGGCAGAGGAAGAGGCGGAAGAGGGCGCAGCCTGAGTTCCGGCTTCTCCGGTTCCCTTGTGAAATCGCCTCTTCTGGACGCTCCGGGCCATCCCGCGTATACAGAGCGCCGAAAACGGACCGAGTGACGGCGGGCTGATTCGGCCCTTCCGACTTCATTGGACGTCCCCCGAAATCTCTTCTTCAGAGGTGTCATGTTCGACATCAAGGCCATCCGCGATGACGCTCAGGCTTTCGATGCGGGTCTCGCCAAGCGCGGGCTTGAGCCGCAGGCTGCGCGTCTCATCGAAATAGACGAACGCCGCCGCAAGATCATCACCTCGCTGCAGGAGATGCAGCAACGCCGCAACGATGCCTCGAAGCAGATCGGGCAGGCCAAGGCGAAGAAGGATGAGGCGCTTGCGCAGCAATTGATGGCGGAAGTCTCCGACCTCAAGGCGGCGCTTCAGGCCGCCGAAGAGGAAGAGCGCCAGGTCAATGCCGAGCTTCATGCGGCGCTTGCCTCGATCCCGAACATTCCGCTGGAGGATGTGCCGGTCGGGCCGGATGAGAGCGCCAATGTAGTGCGCCACAGCCACGGCGAGGCGCGCGAGATGAACTTTGCCGCGAAGGAGCATTTCGATCTCGGCGAGGGGCTTGGCCTCATGGATTTCGAGGCAGCGGCGAAGATGTCCGGCGCGCGCTTCACGGTGCTGCGCGGTCCGCTCGCGAGGCTTGAGCGCGCCATCGGCAATTTCATGGTCGATCTCCACACCAGCGAGTTCGGCTATGAAGAAGTCATGCCGCCGCTGATGGTGCGCGACGATGCGATGTTCGGCACGGCGCAGCTGCCGAAATTTGCCGATGACCAGTTCGCGACATTCAAGGGCGAGGCGCGGGACGATCTGGAAAAATACTGGCTGATCCCCACCGCCGAAGTGCCGCTGACGAACCTCGTCCGCGAGAGCATCCTTTCCGAAGAAGAACTGCCGAAGCGCTTCACCGCCTATACGGCCTGTTTCCGCGCGGAAGCGGGCGCGGCGGGGCGCGATACGCGCGGCATGATCCGCCAGCATCAGTTCTCCAAGGTGGAACTCGTTTCCATCACCACGCCCGAGAAGTCGGGCGAGGAGCATGAGCGGATGCTTGCCTGCGCCGAGGAAGTGCTGAAGCGGCTCGGTCTTCATTACAGGGTGATGGTGCTTTGCACCGGCGACATGGGCTTCGCCTCGCGCAAGACCTATGATATCGAAGTCTGGCTGCCGGGACAGAATGCCTATCGCGAGATTTCGTCCTGCTCGGTTTGCGGTGACTTTCAGG
>NZ_JBATWS010000386.1:0-1884 GCF_049672805.1 Parvibaculum sp. | reverse complement strand
GGTCTACGCTGATGAAGCAGCACGGACGGATCCGCGTTTCGTCATCAACGCTCAGAATTGCGTGCATTGCAAAACATGCGACATTAAGGATCCGTCGCAAAACATCACTTGGGTCCCCCCCGAAGGTGGCGGCGGCCCGAATTATCCGAACATGTAGTGGTGAATATGGTGTGCGGATGGATGACTGATAGTAAAATGCCGCTAAACTAAAAAGATTTCATCCGCAACCAATGCTTCTGAATTCGCAAACTCCGACTATTGGTGTAGAGGAAAATTCGGCTTAGCATGTGCATCGCGCTCGGTTACTTGATATGACGGACGCACCGGGAGCGGAACTGTCCCGCTGGTTCGCTTCCGAACAGCCTATCAGGAGCGCCTGCCATGTCCGAATATACGCCCCCCATTGCCGACATCGCGTTTCTCTTGTCCGATGTGTTTGCCATTGACAAACTTGCTGGCACTCTGCCCGCGTTCGCCGAGGTCGATGCCGAGTTTGCGGTCAACATTCTGGAAGAGGCGGGGCGGTTCTTTGCCGATACCATCCAGCCGCTCAACCTGCCGGGCGATGAAGAAGGCAGCCGGCTTATCGACGGCGTGGTGCATACGCCCAAGGGATTTTCGGAAGCGTATCGGGCATTCGCGGAAGCTGGTTGGTCCGGCTTATCCGGCGACACAGCCTACGGCGGGCAAGGATTGCCCAGGGCATTGCAAATTCTCGCGGATGAGCTGTTGTCGGCCGCGAACCTTTCTTTCGGTCTCTTTCCCGGCCTGACACGCGGTGCAACAGAAGCTATTGGCCACCATGCAAGCGATGAGCTGAAAGCCATCTACCTGCCGAAGATGATCAGCGGCGAGTGGACGGGCGCGATGGCGCTCACTGAGGCCAGTGCCGGCACGGATCTGGGACTCCTCAAAACGCAGGCCGAGCCGCAGGATGACGGATCCTACAAGGTAACGGGCAGCAAGATCTTCATTTCATCGGGCGATCATGACTTCGGCGGCAACATCATCCATCTGGTGCTCGCCCGTCTGCCAGGGGCACCCAAGGGCGTCAAAGGGATCAGTCTCTTCCTTGTGCCCAAGTTCCTGGTCGATTCCGACGGCTCGCTCGGTGCGCGCAACACGTTCTCTGTCGGCTCGCTCGAGAAAAAAATGGGCATCCATGCCCAGCCGACCTGCGTGATGAACTACGATGGCGCTAAGGGTTGGCTGGTCGGTGAGCCCAATAAGGGCCTTGCTGCGATGTTCACCATGATGAACGCGGAGCGGCTCTTCGTCGGTATACAGGGCCTGGGGATCGCGGACGCAGCCTATCAGAAGGCGGCGCGCTATGCGAAGGAGCGTCTGCAGGGCCGCTCCGCGGACGGCCAGAGCGCGCTCGTGCCCATCATCGACCATGCAGATGTCCGCAAGATGCTGCTGACGATCCGCTCGTTTGTCGAGGCCGCACGTGGGCTCGCCATCTGGACGGCGCTCGAAATGGACAAGGCCGCCGGCCTTGACGACGCCACGCAGCGTGCTCTGGCTGAGGGCAACGTCGCGCTGCTCACGCCCGTCATCAAGGCCGCCTTTACTGATCTCGGGTTCGAGGGCGCGGTACTGGCGCAGCAGGTTTTCGGCGGTCATGGCTATATCCACGAATGGGGCGTGGAACAGTTCGTGCGGGATGCGCGTATCGCACAGATTTACGAAGGCACGAACGGGGTGCAGGCTGCCGATCTTGTCGGCCGCAAGCTCTCCATAGACGATGGCGCTCTGCCCCGGCATTTTTTCGGGTTGATCGAAGCCGATCTTGCCGCTGCAAGCGATGATATTATTGAAATCGTCGAGCCGGTGCGCGAAGCGTTCGCCCTATTGCGACAGGCGACAGACCGTCTGGGCCAG
>NZ_JBATWS010000385.1:0-18585 GCF_049672805.1 Parvibaculum sp. | reverse complement strand
GCATTATGCTGACTGGCTCGGCGAAGGCACCGACCTCGGCCTCTACTTTGTGCGCCAGAGCCTGACGGCTCCGGTAGGTACCTTCACGCGCAGTGACTTCAATGCTGCAACAGGTTTCCCGACAGCGGTGGCATACTGCGGCGCACTTGGTCACGCGGCAACCCCCGTTGGTTTCGGTACTTGTAGCACTGCAGCGGCGGCAAACCATCCTACCGCTCAGGCCCTGGGCATCTCGGACTTCCAGCTCGGATTCCTCGGGGCTGCAAACACGAAGCGGTATCTGACCCAGTATGTGAACGATGTCGACTCGTACGGCTTCAGCTTCAACACGACTGTTCCGCTGCTTGGCGGTTCGGCTCTGTCCGGCGAACTCAACTACACGCCTGACATGCCCTTCGCGCTCAACGACGTGAACATCAACTGTCACGATCTGAATGCGGCTGGTGTTCCGGCTTATGCGACGGGTGGCCTTATCACGGACGCTTGTCAGGCGGGTGCTGTCGCCCCGACCGGCCCGGGTGCAACAATCCAGGGTTACCAATTTGAAAAATCGCTGACGGGTCAGATCGGCATGATCTCCACGCTCAGCGCCTCCGACCCGATGGTTGCCATGACGGGTGGCGATCTCATGGTTCTCATTTTCAATGCGGGCTTCCAGTACATCCCGAGCCTTGAGAACGCGACCAACCGCTATGCCGTGCCCCGCTCGGCGGCTGTCAACCCGGATGGCGGTGGTCTCACCAATGCCATTCTCGGCAATGCGGGCTGCCAGGTTCCGGGTGCTTGCATTCCGCAGTACGCCGACAGCTTCTCGTCTGGCTACCGCCTTGCGACCACGGTTGACTACAACAACGCCTTCGGCACCGCCTGGACGCTTTCTCCGAGCATCCAGTGGGCGCATGACGTGACCGGCTACTCCGCCGGTCCGGTCGGCCCGGGCTTCGTTGAAGGCCGCAAGACCGTCTCCCTTGGCGTCACCGCCAATCTGCGGAACGTCTGGCGCGCCAACCTTCAGTACACGAACTCCTTCGGCAATGCTTACCGCAACTTCGGTGCCGACAAGGACTTCGTGACGGCGACTGTCTCCTACGCCTTCTGATCTCTCAGAAACGCGTGACGCGACATGAGGGCCCGGCAGCTTCGGCTGCCGGGCCTTTCTCTTTGATGAAGCAGCGTTAATATCCGCGTTGGAGAATGCTGCGCTGCACCAGAGACGTGCTTGACCCACAAATAATCTGTGCACGGAATATTGTGGTTGACGTGCTTCTTCGTGCTGCGCAGGAGCACATTAAAAAGATTTAATGAAAACAAGCGTGAAACAGGCTGAAAATCGAGCGTAATAGCGGCTTCGAAGTCACAGATTCGGCTTGATGTCGTTTGCGCCGGGAAAGCAATTTGCTATCATCGGTTTTGATCAAGGCGGGGAAACCGGCCTCGGTGCGCCTGCAATAAACATGAAAAGCATGCGCGCCGACTGCCCAGAAGAAATCCAGTGGAGGGACTATATATGAAAAGGACGACCTTTTTGGTGTCCGCCCTTGCGATCAGCGCCATTGCCACCAGCGCGCTGGCCAAGGTTCCGGAAGCCCAGGTAAATCGTCTGGGGAACGATCTGACCCCGATGGGCTCGGAAAAGGCCGGCGAGGGTGATATCCCCGCCTGGACGGGCGGTCTGCAGACCGTTCCGAGCAATGTGAGCTATGCCCCGGGCCAGAAGCTCGCCAATCCCTTCGCCGGGGATCCCATCAAGTTCACAGTCACCGCCCAGAACATGGCTCAGTATGACGACATACTGACCCCTGGCTACAAGGCGATGCTGAAGACCTATCCTTCGTACAAGATGAACGTCTATGAAACGCGCCGCAGCTGCGCGTTCCCGGACCGCTTCTACGAAGCCAACAAGCGCAACGCAGCGGTCGGCGAACTCGTCGGCGGCGGCTCGGGCATCAGCGAAGCCATTTTCGGCTCGCCCTTCCCGATTGCGAATAACGCTCTCGAAATGATCTGGAACCACGCCCTGCGCTACCGCGCCTTCAAGGTGGTGCGTCAGTTCGCGGCGGCGCCGGTTACCCGTGGTGGTGACTACACGCTCCAGATCGTGCAGGACGAAGCGATCCTTCAGTGGTCGGACCCCGCCGCCAAGCGCGCCGAGGATCTGAACAACATCTCGCTCTACTACATCGCGAACACCATCGCCCCGGCGCGTGCTGCGGGTAACGTGATCCTGGTGTATGAAGCGCTGAACGCTCAGGTCCAGCCGCGTCAGGCCTGGCAGTACAGCCCCGGCACCCGCCGTGTGCGCCGTGCGCCGAACATCTCCTACGACAACCCGGGCACGAACTCGGATGGTCTGTCCACCTCTGACGCTTTCGACGGCTTCAACGGTGCGCCCGACCGCTACGACTGGTCCGTGCTTGGCAAGAATGTGCGCCTGATCTCGGCCAACGCCTATGATGGCGAAGCCACTCCGTACAAGGAATACCTGCAGGCGATGCACCTCAACCAGGACAAGGTGCGTTACGAGAAGCGCCGCGTGTGGGAATTCGAAGCCACGCTTCGTCCGAACACCCGCCACGTGTACTCGCGCCGCGTCTATCACAATGACGAAGACGCATGGCAGGTTGCTGCGGTGGAACTCTATGACGGCCGTGGCCAGCTCTGGCGTATGCAGGAACTGCATCAGATCCAGCGCTACAACGTGCCGCTCTGCGGCTCCGCGGGCGAAATCGTCTATGACCTGCAGGCCGGCCGCTATCTCGCGCTCGCACTGCAGAACGAAGAGCCGCCGGTGAACTACTTCGCCGACGAGCTTGACCCCTCGCGCTACACGCCGAACGCGATCCGTCAGCTCGGCGTCCGCTAAAAGGCGGTAAGCAAGGATTGGAGGCCGGACCTGGAAACAGGCCCGGCCTTCCGCTTTTGAGGCTCTGCGAATTAACCATCGCAACTGCCGGGCCGGCAGAAAGCCGGGAGGGCGAGGGGCGAGCCGGGCCGAAACCGGAAAGTCCCCTGACATGGCAGGAATCCGCAGGGGCCCCGAAGAGTCTCTCTGCCCCGGAATGAGTCGATTTGCAGACGCGCCGGAAAAAATGCGCTATAAGAACGAAAAGCCGTTATAAAAACAGCAAAACAGGGGGATCGCCGCCCCGGCCCCGGGACGCTCCGGCCTACGGACCCGGCAAACCGCAGCGGCAAAAATGCCCGAGTGCAGGAGCTTCGTTTTATGTCTTCGTCTCTTTTTCCCGTCGTTTCGCGCTGGGCGCAGCGCCTTCAGTCTCTTTCGCTCGCCGCCTTTGGCGCGCTGGCGCTTTCCTTCGGGCCGCTCGCGCTGCCGGCCGCTGCTCAGGACGCTGCCGAAGGTGCGCCTGAATATGCGATGGCTTCCAAGCTTGCGGCAGAGTCGCTTCTTCTCGATGCCACCTATGCCGGCGACCGGCTGGTCGCGGTTGGCGAATTCGGCCATGTCGTGCTTTCCGATGACCGCGGCGCAACCTGGCGTCAGGCCACTTCCGTGCCGACACAGGCAACGCTGACTGGTGTGACCTTTATCGGCGAGGATATCGGTTTTGCCGTAGGTCATGACGCGACCATCCTGCGCACGACTGATGCCGGTGAGAACTGGGAACTCATCTACAATGACACCGAATCCGAAATGGCCTTCATGACGGTCTATTTCGAGAATGAGCAGCGCGGCCTTGCGATGGGCGCCTTCTCCTTCATCGTCGAAACGAATGATGGCGGTGACACCTGGGAAGAGCGTCCGCTCAGCGAAGACGTTTCCGATGACTTCCATCTGAACAAGCTCTTCGCCGCCAACAATGGCGACCTCTATGTGGCTGCCGAGTTCGGTGTTGTCTATCGCTCCACCGACAACGGCCAGAGCTTCGAGCGCATCCAGACGCAGTATGAAGGATCCTTCTGGGGCGGCTTCGGTATGAAAGATGGCAGCGTGATGGTGTTTGGCATGCGTGGCAACGCGTTCCGCTCCGCCGATAACGGCCAGACCTGGGAGCCTGTCAATACGGGTACGGACAAATCCATCGCCGGTGGCGTGCAGCTTGGCAGCGGCAAGGTCGTGCTTGTCGGCCTGCAGGGCTATGTCGGCTATAGCGAGGATTACGGCCGGAACTTCGTGGAAGTCACGCGCGCTGACCGCCTCGGCTATGCAGCCGTGACGGATGGCCCCGAAGGACAGATCGTTGTCTTTGGTGAGCCGGGCGCAAAGCTGATGCCGGATGATGTCGATGCCGCCCGCGAGCAGGTGGGTGCCCGTGTGACATCGAAGCCCGCTGACAGCGAAGGCTGATCCCTCACACTTTCGATGTGATCAAGAGCCCCGGCGGACCACCCGCCGGGGCTCTTTCCTTTGCAGAAAGGGCAGGTCACAATCACCGAAACAACACATATAAGCGGGGAGGAGGCCATGGCGGAGGGCGTCGATTTCAGTGGCTATAAACGCATCAAGGCGAGCCGCAAGGGCCGAGTGCTGACGCTTGCGCTCAGCAATCCGGCGCTGATGAACGCGGTGGATGGGGAGATGCACCGCGAACTTTCCCGCATCTTTCTCGATGCGGCGGATGATCCGCTCTCCGATGTGATCGTGCTGACGGGGGAAGGCAATGCCTTCTCCGCAGGCGGCGATCTCAACTGGATGAAGCGCGGCTTTGAAAATGGCGAAAAGGGGCCGGATGCCGCCGAAGCAAAGCGCATCGTCTTTTCGCTGCTTGATCTCGAGAAGCCGATCATTGCCAAGGTGCGCGGCCCCGCGGTGGGGCTTGGTGCAACGCTCGCGCTGATGTGCGATGTCATCTTTGCCGGAAGCAGTGCGCGCTTTGCAGACCCACATGTGCGGGCCGGTATTGTCGCGGGTGATGGTGGCGCAATCATCTGGCCGCAGCTTGTCGGCTATGCGCGGGCAAAGGAATATCTGATGACGGGTGATCCCGTGCCAGCCGCAGAGGCGGAACGGATCGGCCTCGTCAATCATGTTGTCTCTGATGACGAGCTTGATCAGCGCGTTGAGGCCTTTGCCGAAAGGCTCGCAGGCGGCGCCATACAGGCGATCAAATATTCCAAGGTGTCGGTGAATATCGGTCTCAAGCAACTCGCCCATTCGATCCTCGATACATCGATCGGCTATGAGATGCTGACCTTCACCACGGAAGACCACAAGGAAGCGGTGCACGCCTTTCTTGAAAAGCGCAAACCCGTCTTTACCGGTCGATGAGTGAGGGCGGATTCTCGATGACAGACCAGCCGCTCAATTTTGATGAACCGGAACATGTCCGCATGCTGCGCGAGACAACGCGCCGCTTTGTCGAAGCCGAAATGCCGCGCGCAAAAGCGCGGGAATGGGATCGCGGCAATATCTATCCCGCCGAGGTGATGGCGAAGCTCGGCGCCATGGGGATGATGGGCCTCACCGTGGAAGAGCGCTATGGCGGCGCGGGCGTCGATATTTACGCCACCATGGCGGTAATCGAGGAAATCGCGAAACGCTCTGTCGCGGTTGCCTGCCCCTACATCATGGCCGTCTGCTATGCAGGCATGAATCTCGGTGAAAGCGCGAGCGAGGAACAGAAGCAGGAACTCCTGCCGAAAGTTGCGGCGGGCAATTTGCTCTTTGCCTACGGGCTGTCGGAGCCGAATGTCGGCGGCGACCTTGCCATGGTCGAAACCACGGCGCGGCGCGAGGGTGATGAACTCGTCATCAATGGCACGAAGCGCTGGTGCACAGGCGCGCATATTGCCGACTATATTTTCTGTCTGCTGCGCAGCGGGCCGAAGGAAGAGAAATATCGCAATCTGAGCATCGTGCTCGTGCCACCAAAACTGCCCGGTATCACTATCACACCGCTTGGCCATCTCGGCATACGCGGGGTGGAAACGAAGGATGTCACCTTCGAGGATGTGCGCGTTCCTGTCTCGAATATTCTTGGCGGGGAGGCGATGTGGAACAAGGGCTGGTCGCAGCTTGCGGGCCGCGCGCTGGAAGTCGAGAAACTGGAACTTTCCGCCTGCGCCCTCGGGCTTGCGGAGGCCGCGCTTGCGGACGCCTGGAGCTATGCAGAAGAGCGCGTGCAGTTTGGCCGCGCCATTGCCGAACATCAGGCCATTCGCCATACGCTTGCCGAAGCGCAAACGAAAGTACGCGCCATGCGGCTCATGCTTTACAGCGCCGCCTGGCTTGCCGATCAGGGGCGGCCCTGTTCGGTTGAAACATCGATGGCGAAACTTTTCTGTTGCGAGGGCGCGGCGGAGGTGACGCAAATGTGCCTGCGTGTCACCGGTGCCTATGGGCTTTCCGACCAGATGGATATGGAACGCTATATGCGCGATGCGGTGAGCCTGCCCATTGTTGGCGGTTCATCCTCCATGCAGAAGAACAATATCGCGAACCGTCTGAAACTCGGTGCCTGAGGGGCCAAATTCGAAGCGGGAGGGCCGCATGGCGGCAAGGGAGATGGAAAAGCTGGACCCGGTTGCGGCAGCAGACGGCTTTGCAGAGGAAATTGCGCGCCGCGCGGCGGAGATAGAGGCAAACCGCTTTCTGCCGCAGGACATTGCGGCGCGTTTTGCGGAGGCGGGCCTCTATCGGCTCTGTATTCCTGCGGAATATGGCGGGCTTGAAGCCAATCCGGCTGTGCTGGTGAAAACGGTGGAGCGGCTCGCGCAGGCGGACGGCTCTGCTGCCTGGTGTGTTTTCATCGGCGCAACATCCGGCCTGTTGTCGGGCTTTCTCGAGCCTGCCGAAGCGCGGCGCATTTTCGCAGATCCTCATGTCATCACGGCGGGCGTTTTTGCGCCGCGCGGCAAGGCGGTGCGGGCAACGGAAGGCGGTGTACCGGGCTACCGCGTCAGCGGGCGCTGGCAGTGGGGCTCCGGCTCGCGCAATGCGTCATGGATATCGTGCGGGGCACTCATCATCGGTGAGGATGGAAAGCCTGAAATGGCAGCGGAAGGCATCCCGCAAAACCGCATGATGATGTTTCCGGCGGCAGATGTGCATCTCCATGACACATGGGATGTAACGGGCCTTTGCGGCACGGGCAGCACGGATTTTGAAGTGAAGGATGTTTTCGTGCCCGCCACGCGCGCGGTAAGCCTTGTAAGCGACAAGCCGCTTGCCGCGAAGCCGCTTTATTGCTTTCCGACTTTCGGCCTGCTCGGCATCGGCATTGCGGCGGTATCGCTCGGCCTTGCGCGCGGTGCCATCGATACGCTGATCGATCTTGCGGGCGGCAAGACACCGCAAGGCTCGTCGAAGCCGCTGGCGCTGCGCGCCAAGGCGCATCTCGATGTGTCGGAAGCAGAAGCGCATACACGTTCGGCGCGCGCCTTTCTCATGGAAGCGATCGAAGCGGCGTGGGAGGCAGCGGCTGCGAAGGGTGAGATCACCGTCGCGCATCGCCGCGACATCCGGCTTGCAACCACCCATGCGGTGCGCGCATCGGTGCGGGCCGTTGATCTAATGTACACGCTCGCAGGCGGCAGCTCCGTCTATCGGTCATCGGCGCTTCAGCGGCAGTTCCGTGATGTGCATGTCGCAACACAGCATATGATGGTGTCTGATGCGACATATGAGCTGACGGGCCGCTTGCTGCTTGGCGTGCCGACAAACACGGCAATGCTCTGACGGGCAACGGGATTCAATAAACCAATCAGAAGGACAGGGTTACATGGCCAGAGAAAGAAAAGGCCGCGTTGAAGGCAAGATGGCGTTCATCACGGGCGGCGCGCAGGGGCTTGGCAAGGCATCCGCCATCATGCTTGCGCGCGAAGGGGCAAAGGTCACGCTTGCCGACATCAATGAAAAGGGCGCGGCGGAAGTCGCCGCCGAAATCAATGATGAGCTGCCGGGCATGGCTTTCTCGGTCGGCCTTGATGTGACGCGCGAAGATCAGTGGAAACATGCGCTTGCCGAGGCAAACAAAGCGATGGGCGGCATCAATGTGCTTTTCAATAATGCCGGCATCGGCGGCGGCACAACGGTTGAGGAAACCGATTTCGAGACCTTCAAGAAAGTGCAGGCGGTCGATGTCGATTCCGTCTTTCTCGGCTGCAAATATGCGATCCCCTATATGGTGCCGCATGCGCCCGGCTCGATCATCAACACATCGTCGATTGCAGGCCTGATCGCGGGTCACAACATGGCTGCCTACAATGCGGCAAAGGCGGGCGTGTGGCTGCTGTCGAAGTCGGTCGCGCTTCATTGCGCCAAGCGTGGCTATCGCATCCGCTCGAACTCCATCCATCCCACCTTCATCGACACGCCTATTCTGGACGGCATGGCGCGTGGCATGTCGAAGGAAGAACTTGTCCGCAAGCTCGCCAAGCAGGTGCCGCTCGGCATTGTGGGCGAGCCGGATGATGTGGCCTATTGCGTGCTCTATCTCGCCTCGGACGAATCAAAATTCATCACGGGTGCCGAGATCAAGATCGATGGCGGCATCAGCGCCATGTGAGGGGTGAGGCGGCCTCAGGATGGGGCCGCCGCCTTCCATCTCTGGGTGGGGGCGGGGGTATCAGGGCTACCGGGAATGGTGGAGCCGAGCGGAATCGAACCGCTGACCTCCTCATTGCGAACGAGGCGCTCTCCCAACTGAGCTACGGCCCCGGAGCCTGCGCAAAAATGCGCCGGAGCCGCTTATTAGGCGGCGGCGGGCGAGGTGTCAAGAGAAGCGTAGCGGGCACAAACCTCTTCTTGAACCCGTCTCCCGTGGCCTTTACATGTCAGTCATGTCAAATGAATGCCGGGCCTCCGGCACCCTCTTCCGGGCCGCCCTTCGGCCTGCCGCGTGAGCCGCAAGGCCACACAGGAATCACAAACGGCGAGCACCCATGATTGCCCTTCTGAACCTCATCGTTACCGTGATCCAGCTCTATATCTGGGTCATCATCATCGGCGTGGTGCTGAGCTGGCTCATCGCCTTCAATGTGGTGAACCCGCAGAACCGCTTTGTTTATCTGGTGGCGGACACGGTCAACCGGCTGACCGAGCCGGTGCTGCGGCCCATCCGCAACATCTTGCCCAATCTGGGCGGGATCGATATTTCGCCGGTTCTCCTCATTCTGCTGCTCGTCTTTCTGCAGAACTTCCTCACCTATGACGTGCCCATGCTGCTTGGCTATGGGCGCTTCTAGGGAGGGCTGAGCCGTGTTTTTCCGCGTCGTGCCGGGGGGTGTCTCGGTGCGGCTTCGGGTGACGCCCAGGGGCGGGGCCGACCGGATCGACGGGCGGGCCGTGGATGCGAACGGCGAGGCCCATCTGAAGCTGCGGGTCGCGGCCGTGGCCGAGAAGGGCAAGGCCAATGAGGCGGTCATCAAGCTGCTCGCAAAGGCGCTTCACCTGCCGCGCTCCAGCCTGTCCATCATCTCGGGCGATACGGGCCGCAACAAGCTGGTCATGCTGGCGGGCGAGCCGGAGGAACTGGTGGTCAGGCTCGAGGCATTTGCCGATACTCTCTCAACCGGAGGTAATTGAGGGGGTGCCGGCCTTGCCGCATGGGGCCTGTCCTTATTATAGTGCCGCTGCCTTTGCGTGACTGGCGAGATTGAGGTGGGCTACCACCGTGGAGCGCAGGGCATATGCGCCGCTCGCCTGGGCACCCCTATCCAGACCACGAGGTGCCCTCATGACGACTTCTTCCAAGGCTTCCCTTATCGACGGCAAAATCCTCTCGGGCGAGCTTCGCGCGCGCGTGGCGAGCGAGGTTGCGCGGCTCAAGGCAGAGCATGGGCTGACCCCCGGCCTGGCTGTGATCCTTGTCGGCAATGATCCGGCAAGCGAGGTCTATGTCCGCAACAAGGGGCTCGCGACGGTGGAAGCGGGCATGAACTCCTTCGAATATCGCCTGCCCGCCGAGACGAGCGAGGCCGAGCTGCTTGCCAAGGTACGCAAGCTGAACGCCGATCCGGCAGTTCACGGCTTTCTTGTGCAGTTTCCCGTGCCGGATCATATCTCGCAGCAGAATGTGATTGATGCGATCGACCCCGCCAAGGATGCGGATGGTCTCCATCCGCTCAATGCTGGGCGGCTTGCAAGCGGGCTGCCCGCCATGGTGCCTGCAACGCCGGAAGGCTGCCTCATCATGGCGAAGAAGGCAGGTGGCAATCTCGCGGGCAAGCATGCGGTAGTGATTGGCCGCTCGAACCTTGTCGGCAAGCCGATTGCACAATTGCTGCTCCGCGAGAACTGCACGGTCACGATTGCGCATAGCCGCTCGAAGGATCTGCCTGCCATTGCGCGGGAAGCCGATATTCTCGTGGCGGCGGTCGGGCGGCCCAATATGGTGAAGCGCGACTGGGTAAAGCCCGGCGCCATTGTCATTGATGTCGGCATCAACCGCGTGCCCGCGCCGGAGAAGGGCGAGGGCAAGACGAAGCTCGTGGGTGACGTGGATTTTGCCGATGTGTCGGAAGTCGCAGGCGCGATCACGCCAGTGCCCGGCGGCGTCGGCCTGATGACGGTTGCCTGCCTTCTTCGCAACACGGTGATTGCGGCCTGCCGGGCTGAAGGCGTTGCGCTGCCGGAGGATTTCTGACGCATGGAGATCAGGCGCCTCGGAACGCTCTGGCCGGTCAGCGCGCTCTCGCTCGGGGGCGGCGGGCTCGGGCAGGTCTGGGGTGAGACCTCGCGCGGGGAAGCGGTGGCGACCATCCGCGAGGCGGTGGAACGCGGCATCACGCTGCTCGATCTGGCACCGCTTTACGGGCGCGGTGAGGCAGAAGCGGTTGCGGGCGAAGCCTTTGACGGCAAGTGGCCGTCTGATCTGCGCGTCACCACGAAATGCATGATCGGGATGCGTCATGCGGGTGAAGTGGCCGAGCGGCTGGAAAAGTCACTCCTGCGCAGCCTTGCCACGCTGAAGCGCGAGCGGGTTGATCTCTACTTCCTTCACTCGAATATCTGCCCGGATGAATACGAGTATGAGAACGACCCCTCCTTCATCGAGACGGGCGCGGTGCGGGAATCGCTCTTCTTTTCCGAAGTGGTTCCTGCTTTCGAGCGACTGAAGGAAAAGGAGCTGATCGGCGATTGGGGGATCACCGGCACGGGGCTTCCCCGCACCATCATGGAAGTGCTGCGCGGCGAGCCGAAGCCTGCCGTGGTGCAGGCCGTGTCGAATATTCTCGATTCCGCAGGCGGCATGCGCCGGTATGACGAACCGCCGGAGCCGCGCAACATCATCCGCACCGCGAAGAACAATGATGTCGGTGTGATGGGCATTCGCGCGGTGCAGGCGGGCGCACTTACCGCTGCCTTTGACCGGCTTCTCGCAGCTGATGATCCCGACCATCGCGATTACACAAAGGCTGCCCCCTTCCGTGCGCTCTGCAAGGAGCTTGATGAAGACCCGGCTGTGATCGCGCATCTCTATGCGCTTCAGATGCCGGGTGTTGATACGCTGGTTCTTGGCGTCAAGAATCGCACCGAGCTTCGCGCGGTGCTGGATGCTGAAGCGCGCGGACCGCTTGATGAGGCGATCCGCAAGCGGATTGATGCGCTGCGTCTCAATTTCCAGATTCCGCGCATGCCGATAGACGGGGACGGAATTATCTGATGAGGGTGGGGGATATTTCATGGATGCCGCAGCGCGCGCTGCACCGGCTTCGTCTGGTGATTGCCGACGTGTTGCTCGCTCTCACGTTTTTCTCGCTGCCCGCTGCCGCGCTTGATGATCATTCGGGTGGCATGCTCGACTGGCCGCAGGAAGAAATGGTGGCCGCCCTTGATGATTTCATCGAAAGGCGAATGGAGCAGCTTTCCGTGCCGGGTGTTGCGATTGCGGTTGTCTCCGATGGCAGGATCGTTTTCGAAAAAGGCTATGGCGTTGCTGATGCGAGCGGCGACCAGCCGGTCACGGCCAATACGCTTTTCGAAGTGAGCGGCATCGGCTTTCCGCTTCAGGCCTATGCGGCCATGACAATGGCGGCGGAAGGCAAGCTTCCGCTCGATGAGCCGCTGTCGCGTGTGCTGCAATCTCATTGGGTGCCGAACAAGAAAGCATCGGAAGCCATCACGCTGCGCCATGTGCTCACTCATCGCTCCGGCCTGTCGAACTGGGTGTGGATCGGGTCGCGTTCCGTCTCCTTCAAGCCAGGTACGGACTATCGCTATTCCGGCATGGGCTATGTCTATCTCGCTCATGCAATGGCGGTTGTGGAGAAGAAGCCCTTTGACCGGCTGATGCGCGAAAGGCTGTTTCAGCCGCTCGGCATGTCGTCATCCGGCTATGTCATTCCCGAAGCGCTGGTGGGGGAAGTGGCGCGCGGCCATGATGCGCTCTGGGTGCCGATTATGGCACTTGCAGGGCCAATGGTTCTGATCTTCGTGTTGTTGCTCGCGGCGACCATGTTGTTTGTCCGCTTCGTGCTGCAGAGGCTGAAGCTGAAACCCTTTGACGTGGTGCCTGCGGCGGTCGCGGCACCGCTGCTTGCGGGCCTTCTCATCTATTACCAGCAGGGCGGTTGGTCGCTCCTCTTTTCCATCGGCTATTTCGGTGTGTGGATTGCGGTCGTGCTCGCCGTCACGGCGGCGCTGCAATATGCGCGCTTCGTCATCGGGCTTGGCTGGCAGGATGGTGTGGTTGCGCGCGGGCGACGGCGTGAACCGTTCAGCCCCTTCTCCTTCACGGTGGTTGTCGCCTTCAGCCTGTTCTTCATGTCGTGGCAGGTGCCGCTGCCTGCGCGTGACGGGGATGATTTCAACGCCGCGCTGTCGCTGCGCTCAAGCGCGCATGATCTCGGACTGTTCGTCGCGAGTTTCATCAATGGCGATCTGATCGGTGTGAATGCGCGCGCCCGCATGGTGACGGAGCGGGTGGATGTTGCCACGGGGCAAGGCGAAGTCATCGGCGCGGGGCTTGGCTTCCTGACGCGTGAACGCGCGGACGGTCTCACCGTCTGGCAGCCGAGTGACCGCGTAGGCATGCGGGGCCTGCTCGTGATCGAACCGGCCCGGCGCAGCGGTGTCGTTGTTCTGAGCAATTCAGATAGTGGCCGGATCCTCGTTCATGAGGTAGCCGGCCACCTTCTCGGTGTCGAAACGCGCTGGCAGATACCCTGAGCCTCAGCCAGCCTTCTTCGCGGCTTCAACGCCCCTGCGGATCAGCTCGCGAGCGGCGTCGGCGTCCTGCCAGCCGCCAATCTTGACCCATTTGCCGTCTTCGAGATCCTTGTAATGCTCGAAGAAATGGGTGATCCGCTTGATGAGGATTTCAGGAAGGTCCGTGTAGTTCTGGACATTCTTGTAATAGGGATTGAGCTTCTCGACCGGCACGGCGAGGATCTTTTCATCCTGACCTGCTTCGTCATGCATCATCAGCACACCGATCGGGCGTGAGCGAATGACGGCACCCGGCACAACCGGGATACGGCTCACAACAAGCACGTCTACCGGGTCGCCATCTTCCGACAGCGTGTGGGGCACAAAGCCATAATTGCAGGGATACTGCATGGCCGTGTGCATGAAACGGTCAACGAAGAGCGTTCCCGACTCCTTGTCGAGTTCGTACTTAACCGGATGGCCGCCATGCGGCACTTCAACAATCACGTTGATATCGTCCGGCGGGTTCTTTCCGACGGAGATGGCATCTATACGCATTACTTGGATACTTTCTTGTCGCGGGCAGCAAGCAGGCGGAGGCGGAGCGCATTGAGCTTGATGAAGCCCTCGGCGTCCTTCTGGTCATAGGCGCCCGCGTCATCTTCAAAGGTGACATGGGCTTCGGAGTAGAGAGAGTAGGGCGAGGAGCGGCCAACAACCGTTGCCATGCCCTTGTAGAGTTTCAGGCGCACTGTGCCTGTCACCATTTCCTGGCTCTTGTCGATCAGGGCCTGAAGCATCTCGCGCTCCGGGCTCCACCAGAAACCGTTATAGATCAGCTCCGCATAGCGCGGCATCAGCTCATCCTTCAGATGGGCCGCGCCACGATCAAGCGTGAGCGATTCAATGCCGCGATGGGCGGCGAGCAGCACCGTGCCGCCCGGCGTTTCATAGACGCCGCGCGATTTCATGCCGACATAGCGATTTTCAACGAGGTCGAGACGGCCAATGCCGTTTGCGCCGCCAAGCTGGTTGAGCTTTGCCAGCAGCGTGGCCGGGCTCAGCCTTTCGCCATTGATGGAGACGGCGTCGCCCTTTTCGAAACCGATCTCGATATAGGTCGGCGTGTCGGGGGCTTCCTCGGGCGAGACGGAGCGCGAATAGACATATTCGGGCGCTTCCTCGGCCGGGTTCTCCAGCACCTTGCCTTCGGCCGAGATGTGAAGAAGGTTCGCGTCCACCGAGAAGGGCGCTTCGCCGCGCTTGTCCTTGGCGATGGGGATCTGGTGCTTCTCGGCAAACTCGATGAGCTTGGTGCGTGAGGTCAGGTCCCATTCGCGCCAGGGCGCGATCACCTTGATGCCGGGGTTGAGCGCGTAATAGCCAAGCTCGAAGCGGACCTGGTCATTGCCCTTGCCGGTTGCGCCGTGGCAGACGGCGTCGGCGCCGGTTTCGGCGGCAATCTCGATCTGGCGCTTGGCGATCAGCGGGCGGGCAATGGAGGTGCCGAGCAGATAGACGCCTTCATAAAGCGCGTTTGCCCGGAACATCGGGAAAACATAGTCGCGCACGAAGGTTTCGCGCAGGTCCTCGATATAGATTTCCTTGATGCCCAGCATCTCGGCCTTGCGGCGGGCCGGTTCCAGCTCCTCGCCCTGACCGAGATCGGCTGTAAAGGTCACCACCTCGCACTCATAGGTCTCCTGAAGCCATTTCAGGATGATCGAGGTATCGAGGCCGCCCGAATAGGCCAGGACCACCTTTTTGACGGATTTGTCGGCGCTCATGACATCACCTTATGGAAGGGTCGATTTTGCGGCGCACTATAGGGGAATCGAAGGCAGCGGCAAGGGGAGCGCCGTCGGGCGCGACGGAGGGCTGTTTCGCTGCCATAATTCGCGCGGAATCGGGCTTCTGAAAGGGAATTGGGCCATGGATCTGTCGATTGTGCTCATCGTGCTGGGTCTGGTGCTGGCGGGCGGCTATGGCTGGTATGTGAACCTCATCACCCGCCGCAATGATGTGCGCGAGGCGATGGGGTCCATTGATGTCCAGCTTCGCAAGCGTTTCGACCTTCTGCCCAACATCGTGGCGCTGGCGGCGAAGTTCATGGCCCATGAGAAGGAACTGCTGGAGGGGCTGACGGCGCTCCGCGCCCGTGTGGGAGCGCCCTATGCGAAGGACGATCCGGCGGAGGTTGCCGCCCATCTGGAGGCATCGCGCGCGCTGGAGGTGGGGATGCTGCGGCTTTTTGCCGTGGCAGAGAATTATCCCGAACTGCGTTCCGCCGAGACGGTGACGCGGGCACAGGCGACCTTCGAGGAAGTGGAAGGCAATATCGCCGCCGCGCGGCGCTTCTACAATTCCGCGGTGACGCGGCTCAACAATGCGGTCGAGATTTTCCCCGGCTCCCTCATTGCCCGGATCGCCAATGTGCAGCCCTTTCCCTTCTATGAGGTGGAAGAGGCGGCGGCGCGCGAGCCTGTTGATGTCAACAAGCTGATGGGCTGAGGCCGCGATGGCGGAGCCGGCGGAAGGCTTCGAGCGATTCTTCGAGCGGGAACTCGCGCCCTTCATCGAGGAAGGCGAGGCGGAGCGCCGCCGTGTTCTCCGCGCGGCGCTGACGCGCGGCTTGCCGGTGCTGGCGCTCGGGGCGGCTGGGCTTGTCTTCGGCTTTCTCGGTGGCGCCACGGGGGATATGGGCAGCCTTGTGCAGTTCGGCTCCTTCGCTGCGCTTGCGGCTGGCGGGGTGTTGCTCACCACGCCGCTCGCCCGCTGGAGCCGCGATTTTTCTGCCGCGCTTTCGGCGCGCATTTTCGATCATTTCGGCTATCGCTATTCGGCGGATGTGCCGCCCGGTTTTCTCGATGCCTTTGGTGCGTGCCGCCTGTTGCCGTCGCATGATCGCCGATCGCTTGAAGATCATGTGGAGGGGGAAGTGCGCGGCGTTCCCTTCGCGCTTGCCGAGGCAACGCTGGAGCGGCGGGTGCGGCGCGACAAGCGGGATGACTATGATCTCGTTTTTCGCGGACTTCTTGCGCGCTACCATTTCCCGAAGCGCTTTGCAGGCCGCACGATCCTTCGCGGCGACCAGGGCATGTTCAATGCGCTCGGCCATGCAGGCGTGCCGGGAGAGCGGGTGCGGCTTGAGGATGTGCGGTTCGAAAAGCTCTTCGAAGTTTTTTCGAGCGATCAGGTCGAAGCGCGCTATCTGCTGACGCCTGCCTTCATGGAGCGTTTCGTGGCGCTTGCAGACAAGGTGAAAGCGCCGATTGAAGCTGCCTTTGACGGCGATAAACTGCTTCTCGCCATCAACGGGCGGCGCGGTTATTTTTCGCAGCCTTCGCCCTGGCGGGATATCCGACGCAGCGATCATATTCGCGCCTTTGTGGAAGACATTGCGCTGATTGGCGAGATCGCCGAGACGCTGAAGCTTGATACGGTGACAAAGGTTTAGGAGGAGTACCATGCAGGTCGAGTTCTGGTACGAGTTTGCGAGCACCTATTCCTATCCCGCAGCGATGCGCGTGGAAGCGGCGGCGAAGGAAGCGGGGGTCACGCTTTGCTGGCGGCCTTTCCTGCTCGCACCGATCTTTGGCGCGCAAGGGTGGAATGACAGCCCCTTCAATATCTATCCCGCCAAGGGAAAATATATGTGGCGCGACATGGCGCGCATTTGCGAGGCGGCTGGGCTTCAGCTGAAAGAACCGGTGCGCTTTCCGCAAAACGGATTGAAGGCCGCGCGGCTTGCGCTTCTCGGTCAGGATGAGGATTGGGGGGCGGCGTTCACGCGCCGCGTCTATCTCGCCAATTTCGCGGAGCAGAAAGATATTTCGGACGAGGCCGTGCTTGCCGACATTCTTGGATCGCTCGGGCTTGATGCGCAGGCGCTTCTCGCGCGCTCCGGCGAACAGGCAAACAAGGACAGGCTCAGGGCGCAGACGGAAGAAGCCATTGCGCGCGGGGTCTTCGGCGCGCCGAGTTTTCTTGTCGGTGACGAACTCTTCTGGGGGAATGACCGGCTGGAAGCAGCGCTTGAATGGGCGCGGCGCTAGCTCTTTCTGAAATGCACCGGAAGATCGGCTTCGGGGATCAGAAGATCATCGAGAATATCGAGCCAGATTTCTTCGATGAGTTCCGCCCTGCCTTCGCGCTGCGGAATGGTGCGGTCGGGGTCGGCTGAATAGGCGGCAAAGGCGCGGTCGCGATCTTCCTTGCTCGCCCAGCGCGCATAGGCGACGAATTCGCCATTCTCCGCCCGGTGCAAGCGTGAACCGCCGCCGCCATGACGCGCCATGATGTCTTGCGTGATTTCGTTCCAGCGTCGTGTGAAGTAGTCTTCGTCTTCCGGCTTTACGCGCCAGCGATAGATGACGGCTTTCATTGCATGTCTCCGTTCACGGAGGTAACGAGCGGTCAGGCGGAAGGTTGCGCTTCCTGCTTGAAGCGTTCGCTTGCGCGCTTTTTCACCGTTTCACTTTTGAGCTGGCCGCAGGCGGCCATGATGTCGCGGCCGCGCGGTGTGCGCACGGGGCTTGCGTAGCCCGCGCGATTGATGAAATCGGCAAACTTTTCGATCTGCGCCCAGTCCGAACATTCATAAGGGCTGCCCGGCCACGGGTTGAAGGGAATGAGATTGATCTTGGCGGGAATGCCTTTCAGCAGGCGCACAAGCTCCTTCGCATCCTCGATCGAATCGTTCACATCTTTCAGCATCACATATTCAAAGGTGATGCGGCGTGCATTGGAGAGGCCGGGATAGTTGCGGCAGGCCTCCAGCAATTCGCTGATCGGATATTTCTTGTTGAGCGGTACGAGGCGATTGCGCGTTTCGTCATTCACGGCATGGAGCGAGATTGCAAGCATGCAGCCGATCTCTTCACCGGCCTTCTCGATCATCGGCACGACGCCCGATGTTGAAAGCGTGATGCGGCGCTTTGAGAGCGAGAGGCCTTCGCCATCGGAAATCACTTCCAGCGCGTCGCGCACATTGTCGAAGTTGTAGAGCGGTTCGCCCATGCCCATCATCACGATGTTGGTGACGAGGCGGTCATCATTGTTGCGGCCTGAATCTGGCCATTCGCCCAGCGCATCCCGCGCGACGAGAAGCTGGCCGACAATCTCGCCCGCTGTGAGGTTGCGCACGAGTTTCTGCGTGCCGGTGTGGCAGAAGGTGCAGGTGAGCGTGCAGCCGACCTGGCTCGAAATGCAGAGAGTGCCGCGCCCTTCTTCGGGGATATAAACCGTCTCGATTTCCGGCCCCGGCACGCTTGGCACGCCCGAGGGAAGACGGATCAGCCATTGGCGCGTGCCATCGACCGATTTCTGTTCGGTCACGACTTCCAGCCGCGAAATGTCGAAAGCCTCCGCGAGCGCCGCGCGCAAATCCTTGGAAAGTGCGGTCATGCCCTCAAAGCTCGTCAGGCCGCGCGTATAGAGGCCGGTCCAGATCTGCCCGGCGCGCATGCGAAGCTGCTTTTCGGGCAGGCCGAAGCGGGCAAGTGCCTCCATGAGCTGCGGCCGCGTCAGCCCCACGA
>NZ_JBATWS010000384.1:0-6639 GCF_049672805.1 Parvibaculum sp. | reverse complement strand
CGAGAACGCCGGGCGCGGATTTCTCCGGCCCGGCTTCTTATTGTCCGTTTACGGACAGTGAGGTCAGTGTTTGCGCTTCGGAAGTTCGACCATCATCTTTTCATAGCCCTTCACGAAGGGAGAGTGCACGCGGACCGGCTCTTCCAGAACACGGATCTGCTCATTGGGCCAGCGCTTCAGGATTTCCTCCCAGACGATGCGAAGCTGCATCTCGGCAAGACGGTTGCCCACGCAGCGATGGATGCCGAAGCCGAAGGAAAGATGCTGACGCGCCCGCTCGCGATCGATCACAAGCTGGTTCGGATTCGAGATCACTTCCTCGTCGCGATTGCCGGAGACGTACCACATGGCAACCTTGTCGCCCTTGCGGATCGTCTTGCCGCCAATCTCGAAATCCTGCAACGCCGTGCGACGCATATAGGCGAGCGGCGTCTGCCAGCGAATGATCTCGGCCACCATGTTGGGGATGAGCGAGGGGTTCGCTTGCAGCTTGCGATACTGTTCCGGGAACTTGTTGAGGGCGTAGAGGCCACCCGTGATGGAGTTGCGGGTCGTGTCGTTACCGCCAACGATCAGAAGGATCAGGTTTCCGAGATACTCCATCTTGTCCATGTTGCGGGTCGCCTCGCCATGGGCAAGCATGGAGATCAGGTCATTGCCCGGCTCACGCGCATTGACGCGCTCGTTCCACAGGCCGATGAAATAATCCGCACATTCAAGAAGCTCCGCGCGGCGCTGTTCTTCCGATTCGATGATGCCGGAATCTGTCGATGCTGTTGCCACGTCAGACCAGCGCGTCAGCTTGCGGCGATCTTCGAAGGGGAAGTCGAACAGCGTTGCCAGCATCTGCGTCGTAAGTTCGATGGAGATGCGGTCCACCCAGTTGACGGGGCGCTCCGTTTCCATTTCATCAAGCAGGCGTCCGGCGCGCTCGCGGATCGTGCTTTCAAGCTTTGCGAGGTTTGCAGGTGCCACGATGGGGCTTACCACCTTGCGCTGATCGTCATGCTTGGGCGGATCCATCGCGATGAACATGGGCAGCTTGAAGTCTTCATCCTGGTCGCGCAGGGTTATTCCGCCCTCGGACGAAAAGACCTGATGGTTCGTGTCCACCGCCATGATGTCGTGGTAGCGCGTAATCGACCAGTAGCCACCGAAATCCTTGTTCTCAGGCTGGTAGTGAACCGGCGCCTCTTTCCGCAGCCGCTCGAAATAGGGCCACATCGTATCGGTCTTGAAGAGAATCGGATCAGCGACGTCGATTTCCTCGATGGGCATCGAATAGGCCCGCTCGCGGGCTTCATCGATTTCATATTTCACCGCTGCATCGCTCATGGCTTTCCTCCGCTTTGTCGCGCCTTGGGCGCCGGTTTTATTCCCTTGCGTCAATCATAGCGAAAATCGCGGAGTTTTCATACGCAAAATGACGAGCACGTCATTTTTGTGTGACTGGAACTGAACCGGAGGGCGCCCCATGCGCAAAATGACGCAGGCGTCACTTTTGAATTGTTGTGCGGCGCACAAATACCCACAATTCGAATACGGATATTGGCCGGGTGACAGAGCGGCCAGCGAAGCGCCCCAAGGGCAGTACCTGCCGCAGGGGCAACAGGGAAATTGTGGAGAAGACAAATGACCGAACCGCGCCAGATCACAAAGGACAATGCTTATGACGCCGTCTCGCCGGATGATTTTCAGGCGATGATGAATACGGAGCGCTACAATCGCCGCTCCAGCGCCTTCGACAAGATCATCTCGGCAACCCATGACCATTTCTGGGATCCGCTCGACACGAAGTATATCGACTTCACCGAGCCCTTCGATCTCGAGAACGAAATGGCCATCGATCCGCAGCTTGTGCCGGAGCTGAAGCTCCCCTGCTTCGAGGCACTGTCGGAAAAGGAGAAGGTCCGCTTCGTCAATGAGACGGCCCGCTGGATGATGTCGGCGATCCTGCATGGCGAACAGGGCGCGCTGAACCTTTCCGCCTCGCTCTGCCACATCCTGCTTGATCCGGGCGCACAGGAATATGCCGCGAACCAGGCCCGCGAAGAGGCGCGCCACGTGACGGCTTTTGCAAAATATGTCCAGTCGCGCTGGGGCAAGCCGCTTCCCTGCGGCGAGACGCTCGCAAGCCTGCTCTCCGAGATGGTCAATGCCAAGGAGGTCTATAAGAAGATCGTCGGCATGCAGCTTCTCGTCGAAGGTCTTGCGATGGGTACCTTCGCGACCTTCTTCAACACGGCGCGCGATCCGCTGCTGGTGAAGCTCTGCCAGCTCGCCATGACGGACGAAGCCTTCCACCACAAGTTCGGGAAGATCTGGGCCGACCGCACCATTCCGAAGCTGAGCCAGGAAGAGCGTGAGATCATCGAGGACTGGGCAGCCGCCGTCTTCCAGACGCTGCTCTTCAACCTCGTGAACCCCGAGCAGAAGAAGCTCATCTATGCCGATTTCGGTCTCGACTGGCAGCAGGTGCAGGCTGAGATGCTGGAAGCGGTGACGGATGAAGACCGCCGCGAAGGCATGAAGGACGCCGCCAATGTGTTCCGCGTTCTCGTGAAGACGCTTCTCAAAGCCGGCATCATCACGGAGCGGACCCGCGCCTTCTACGCGACCTATGTCGATATGGAAGAGCTGAAGAACGAAGATGACCGCATGGTTGGCGACGACATCGCCGAGCAGGGCATCGAGTTCCTGAAGAGCGTGAACTTCTCCAAGCGCAAGAACCCGATGCAGGTCGCCGCGGCGGAGTGACGTTCAGCAACGCAATTTCCTGAAGGGTCCTCCCCCGAAAGGAAAAACTTGAGGGTGGCTTTCACCGGGGCCACCCTTTTTTTGCGCCCGTCCTCGGGCGCGGCTGCTACAGTGCCGCCCCATGAAAGAAATTCACGCCACACTCTCCGCCGACATTCCCGATCTTCCCGATACAGACTGGACCCTTCTGGGTGAAGGTCTCTGGGGCAGCGTCCATGATCTTGGCGACGGCACGGTGCTGAAACTCGTGCGGCGCAATGGCGGGCTTGGCACGGGCGAGAGCAAGATCTATCGCGAGGCGACGGCGCTGGAACTGCTTGCGCCATTGACCGGCAGCAAGGCTGGCTTTCTTCTTCCGCGCCTTCTCGGCTCCGGTCGCTTTGCCAATCCTTACGGCTTTTCCGGTCCGCCGCTTGCCGGCTGGCTCCGGCTTGAAAAGCTTGAAGGCCGTCCCGTCGATGAGAACGGTCTTTATGTGCTGAAGATGGAGGAGCGCGAAAGGATCGGCGAATATATCGGCGCCGCCCTCGCCCATTTTCACGGCGAGACCGCCCCTCTCGTTGAGGGCGCGGCGAAACTTTCAAGCCCCGCTCTTCGCAGTATTTCCGAGGCGCTGACGCGGATCAATGATCCCTCGCTTCGCGCGCGGCTTGACCGGCTGAAAGAAGCCATTGCGACGGAAGACGCGCCGCGCGTCCTGCTTCATGGTGACCTCAATTTCTCGAATGTGCTGACCGCGCGCGGCAGGCTTCCGGCCTTTGTCGATTTCGCCGAGGCGGGTGTCGGCTTTGCCGAGGAAGATTTCCGGCATTTCGATAATCCGGGACCGCTGCGTGATGCGATCTTCCGCTCCTATGCCGCCGTCTCCGGCCAGCCGATCGACATGACACGCTTTCGCATGGGCGTTGCGGTCAATGCTGCCGTGTCGCTTGCACTCGGCAGCAATGCAGGTCATCCGCGCGAAGGCATGCGCCGCGTGAGTTTTCTCGATGAGGCATTGCGGCAGGCAGGCATCGAGGGCTAGCCTTCGGCATGGCGAAAGACGAGCTTCCCGACCTCTCCGACATGGACGCAGACGAGTTCCGCCTGTTTGACGGGCGGCAATCCGTCATCGCGGCGGGTGTGCAGCGCGGCGTCTGCCGCCTGCTCGCACAGATGGCCTATGCGCCGGTAACGGAACTGACCCTTGCCACGGGGCGGCGCGTTGACATATTGGCGCTCGGCCCGCGGGGCGAGATCATCATTGTCGAAATCAAGTCGAGCCTGATCGACTATCGCACGGATGCGAAGTGGGAAGAGTATCTGCCCTTCTGCGACCGCTTCTATTTCGCCGTACCGCCGGAATTTCCACGCGAGGTCATCCCCGAAGAAGTCGGCCTCATTATCGCCGACCGCTATGGCGCGGAAGTTCTGCGTGAAGGACCGGTGACAGCGCTTCCCGCCGCGCGACGCAAGAAACTCACCCTCCACGCCGCCCGCATTTCCGCGCGGCGCGTGCATCGGTTTCTGGAGCCGGAGTGATGCTCTTGGCACGCGACCAGATCGACAAGAAGGAACTCTCGTCGATCAAGTCCATTCGTGTGGCTTGATCCCGCTTACTTAGGCGCTCGCTTGGCGAGGATGCGCTGAAGGGTGCGGCGGTGCATGTTGAGGCGGCGGGCCGTTTCGGAGACGTTGCGGTCGCAAAGCTCATAGACACGCTGAATGTGTTCCCAGCGCACCCGGTCTGCCGACATCGGGTTTTCGGGCGGATCGGCCTTCTCACCGCCTGTCGCGAGAAGGGCTGCTTCGATCTGGTCGGCATCGGAGGGCTTGGCGAGATAATCGACCGCGCCGAGCTTCACCGCCGTGACCGCCGTTGCGATATTGCCGTAGCCCGTCAGCACGACGATGCGGGCCTCGGGCCGGGCGGCTTCCAGAGCGGCCACGACATCAAGGCCGTTGCCATCCTCAAGCCGCATATCCACTACTGCGAAACCGGGCTTTTTTGTCCGGGCGAGTTCCTTGCCTTCCTTGACGGTATTGGCCGTCATCACCTCGAAGCCGCGGCCCTCCATCGCGCGGGCAAGCCGGGTGAGGAAAGGCACGTCGTCATCGACGAGCAGAAGGGTCCGGTCTTCAGGAAGGACAGGGCCGTTTTCGCCGGAAGTGTTTGCAGGCTGGGTCACGTTCAATCCAATCTTCGTCCGAATTACGCAATTTTATGCCGAAGAGATCGGCAAAGCCAAGCGAGCGCTGATCATCATGTTCATTCACCCAAGGCCGGGTAGGCAGGCTCCGCCTCGACGGCGCTGCGCGGCCAGCGCACGGTGATCATGGCCCCTGCCACCGCATCGTCCCGGTTCGCAATATCGACCGTGGCGCCGGTTCGTTCCAGGAATGTCTTGCCGATGAAGAAACCGAGGCCCATGCCCTCGTGGTTCCCGTCATCCGGGTGCCGCTTGATCTTGTCGCGAGGGCGCGTCGTCACATAAGGCTCGCCGAGCTTTTCGAGCACATCGGGAGAGAAGCCCGGCCCGTCATCGCGGATCGTGACCGTCACATAGGATTTGTTGTGACGCGCTGTCACCGCTACTTCGCTACGGGCAAAGTCGGCAGCATTCTCGATGAAATTGCCAAGGCCATAGAGCATTTCCGGGCGGCGCAGGATTTCAGGCTCTTCCAGGCCCTCATCCTCCGCAATCGTCTCGATACGGAAGGTTACATCTCCGCCGCGATAGGGGGTGACGATCTCGTCCAGCAATCCGTGAAGCGGCAAGCGCAGATAGATCGCATCAGCCTCGTCCGGCTCGCGGGAAAGGCGCGAAAGAATATCTCGGCAGCGTTGTGCCTGACTGTGAATGAGCGCGAGGTCTTCCTTGAGTTCCGCATCATCCGTCTGCCCGCGCAGCAATTCCTTCGACACGAGAGAGATGGTGCCGAGCGGTGTGCCAAGTTCATGTGCCGCCGCTGCCGCAAGCCCGTCAAGCGCGGAAAGGCGCTGCGCGCGGGCGAGCACAAGCTGCGTTGCTGAAAGCGCTGCCGACATGCGCCGCGATTCCTGCGAGACACGCCACGCATAGGCCGCCATGAAAAGAAGGCCGAGCATGAGGGCAATCCAGTGCCCGGTCACATAAAGCGGAGGCAGGTCCGGTGTCTCGCCGGGGCGCCAAGGCAGCGGCATATGAAACCAGGCAAGCACCGTCACATAGCTGAGCGCCTGCAGCAGCAGAAGCCCCGTGCTTAGCAGCGACAGGGTGGATGCCGAAATGGCAACGGGCGCCATGAAGAGAAGCGCGAAGGGGTTTTGCATGCCGCCTGTGAGAAAGATCAGCACGGCAAGCTGTGCAAGGTCGATTGCGAGATAGATGGCGGCTTGCCAGTCAGGCAGGCGTGTCGAGGAGCGGTAGCGCAGCGTGAGAAACACGTTGAGCCATGCAGATGCCGCAATGACGGCAAGGCAAAGGCCAAGCGGCAGCGGAAAGCCGAGGGCGAAATGCACAATCAGCACCGCCGCAAGCTGCCCCGCAATCGCAAGCCAGCGCAGGATGACGAGCGTCTGAAGCCGCACCCGTCCGCTCGGATCGCTCGGCATGATGCGGCCCGCAAGGAAGTTCCGTTTCAGCCAGCGCATGGCGAAGCGGTCGTCAATCGTGTGCATGGATATCTCCGTGCCCATCCCGTTTTCCGGGTGGCAGTCTAGTGCCTTGCAGGCAATGCGTCATGTGAAGCCGCAAGGATCAGGCGTTGGAGGGCCAGCCTGCTGCAAGCGGGCGTGTCTCGCCGATGCGCATGATCCAGCTATCCTCGGGGCGGTAGCCCATTTCATCCGCCGCCTTGAGGAAGCGTTCCGGCGGCTCGAAGGGCGGCTCGATGGTGAGAAGCACTGTCCCCCAATGCATG
>NZ_JBATWS010000383.1:0-11045 GCF_049672805.1 Parvibaculum sp. | reverse complement strand
GTGTGCTGGAGATGCCCGAAGGCTATGCGCAGATGAGGCAGCTCACGCTCAATCTGGTGGAAGAGCACAAGACCGCGATCATTCTTTCCGGTGTCGCGGCGCTTGCCCTTCTTGGCGGCCTCATCTGGCTTTGCTGGCTGGGCGCGCGCCGGTTGAGGGCGCGCTGACCCCACTCATGTCTCAAAGGCCGAGCACGGCCTTTGCCATGATGTTGCGCTGAATCTCGTTCGTGCCCGCATAGATGGAGCCTGCGCGGTCATTGAGATACTTCGCGGTGACAGGCCATGAATAGTCGGGGCCAGCCGGAATGTCGTTGGGCGATACAGCCGGCGCCCCCGGCACGGGCCCGCCCGGTGCCGTCACATGCGGCTGGAAGGGAAGTGCGTAAAAGGCAATGGCCTCCAGTGCAATCTCGGTCAGGCGCTGGCTGATCTCGGTGCCGCGTGTCTTGAGGAGCGAGGATTCCGCGCCCGGTGCCTGCCCGTGCGACAGGGCAGACATGATGCGGTGCTCCGTATATTCAAGCGCCGTGATCTCGGCGGAAGCGGCAGCGATTTTTGCGGCGAAGCTTGCATCGTCGATGAGTCGCCCGCCGCCGTCCCCGGCTTCCGCACTTGCGATCTCGCGGATGCGCGCAAGGCGCACATGCAGCCCCGGCGCATAGGCATGGCCGCCGCGTTCAAACTGCATCAGATATTTGGCGACCGTCCAGCCATCGCCTACCTTGCCGACAACATTCTTCTTCGGCACGCGCACATCGGTGAAGAAAATCTGGTTCTGGATATGCTCACCCGACAGCATGATGAGCGGCTCCACGGTGAGGCCGGGCGTATCCATATCGATCAGGATAAAGGTGATGCCGCGCTGGGGAATATCCTCGCGCGAGGTGCGGACGAGATTGAAAATCCGGTTCGCGTAATTGGCATGGGTCGTCCAGATTTTCTGGCCGTTGCAGATGAAGTCATCGCCATCTTCGACCGCGCTCATCTGCAGGCTCGCAAGGTCCGAGCCTGAGCCTGGCTCCGAATAGCCCTGACACCAGAAATCCTCGCCCGAAAGCATGCGCGGCAGGTAATAGGCTTTCTGTTCCGGTGTGCCATAGCCGATCAGTACCGGCCCGCACATGCCAAGCCCCATGGGCGAAAGGGGCGGCGCGCCTGCGGCGGCAAGCTCGCTTGAGAAGATGTAATGCTGGATCACGCTCCAGTCGCAGCCGCCATATTCGACCGGCCAGGCAGGGGCGACCCAGCCCTTCTTATAGAGCTTCTTGTGCCACGCCATTGTTGTGTCGTAATCCGCATAGACGCTCGTCATGCGGCGGCCGACAGCGCGCAGATCGGATGTCAGCTCTTCATCGAGAAAGCTGCGCACCTCATCGCGAAAGGCGGCATCGGCCGCGCTGAACCCCAGTTCCATCATCTCCTCCCCGAAAGACAAATGCTGATGCCGGGGAGTAGGCAGCCTGTCCGGCTTTCCTGTCAAACGGATGGGCATTTCAACAGTCTTTCGCTGGGGCAGGCCGTCGGGGCGGAGCGGGCGCGGGTGCGGATGGTGCGAAAGTCAAAGTTTCGGGGCCGAGCCTTGCGAGCGGGCTGGAAAGCCTATCGGGTTTGACGTAAGGAATGGCCGGTTGATGTAAAGGAGCGGTCCTTCCCGCGAAGGGGCCGCCCCCCGGAGAGCCCCGTTCCATGTCGACAGATGAAGAAAAGACAGCGGAGAAGCCAGCCGCTGAAATACCCCCGGTCGCCGTGAAGGTGCCGGAGGGGGTGCGCGCGACCACGCCGAAAGAGCGCCAGCGCGCCTTCTTCATTCTTTTTGTCTGCCTGCTTTCGGTCGGTATGGGGCAGACGCTCGTCTTTGCCGTGCTGCCCCCCATCGCCTCTGATCTCGGCATGACAGAGTTCGAGACGACGATGATCTTCTCGCTTTCTGCCGCGCTATGGGTGCTGACCAGCACCTTCTGGGGCACGCGAAGCGATGTGATGGGACGAAAGCCCGTCATTCTCATCGGTGTGCTTGGCTTCGGTATCTCCACTTCGCTGGTAGGTGTGGTGCTGCTGGCGGGCTACCTCCACTGGATTTCGATGGCGCTCATGTTTCCTCTCGTCATGGGGGCGCGCGCGATTTTCGGTATATTCGGTTCCGGTGCCATGCCGGCGTCGCAAGCCTATGTTGCTGACCGCACCACACGGGCGGAGCGGGCAGGCTCCATCGCGCAGATCGGCGCAGCTTTTGGTCTTGGCACGGTGGTGGGGCCGGGCGTTGCGGCGGCCTTTGCCGAAATCCACATTCTCGCGCCCTTTTTCGCGGTCGGACTTCTCGCGCTGGTGAGCAGCATTGCGATCTGGATTCTGCTGCCGGAGCGCACCCGCCCGAAAAAGATGCTGGCCGAAAAACAGGAAAAGCGGGCGGCGTTGAAATGGACAGCGCCGAATGTGATGCCCTGGCTCAGCATCGGTGTGGTGTTGAGCCTCAGCCAGTCCATCATGATGCAGCTTTTCGCCTTCTATCTGATGTCGGAACTCTCCATGGGCGGGTCAGAGGCGACCCAGCTTGTGAGCGTCGGCATGATGGCGATGGCGATGGCAACGCTTGTCGCGCAGCTTGGTCTTATCCAGCGCTTCGATCTGTCGGTGCAGTTCCTGCTGCGCTGGGGTGCCGTCACCATGATCATCTCTTTCATGATGCTGGTGCTGGGCGGTTCTTACGGGGTGCTTGTCTCCGCGCTCACGCTGGCAGGGCTTGGCTTCGGCTTCCTGCGGGCCGGGCTTTCAGCTGGTGCGTCGCTTTCCGTGTCGCTCAAGGATCAGGGGGCGGTGGCCGGGCTTATCGGTTCCACGGCGGCAACGGGCCATATCCTCAATCCGGCAATCGGTATTCCGCTCTTCTATGTCATGCATTCGGCGCCCTTCATTCTGGGGGCCGTTCTATCTGCTGCGATTCTTGCCTTTGCGATCTTCCATCCGGTGCTGAAAAACCTTCGCAGCACGGATGGCGGTTTCACGGATGAAGAAGAAGAAGAGATCGGGCTGCACTAGGCAGTTCAGCCACCGGTGCGAAAGCCGAGCAGATTGACGACGTGAACCAGCATCAGCAGCGCCACGAAGATCGAGACAAAGATCAGCGGCGTTGTTGGCAGCAGGCGCACGCGGCCGGGTTCAACCGGCCTGCGTTCCAGCCATGCGAGAAAGGCGGCGCACGCCACGCTTGCCGCGAGCAGGGCGAGCGTGACGGGCATCGTCATCCCAGGGCGCCTTCAGCCTGCCACTGGGCCATCAGCACCGCGACGGCAGTTGCAAAAGCCTGTGGCTGATCAAGCATGATGTGGTGCTGTGCGTTGGGCACGGTGAAGACGGGCTTCTCCGGCGAAAGCTCGCGGAGGAATTGCACCGTCTTCGGATCGTAATCCTTGCTGTCGAGGCCGAACATGGTTGCGCCGCGGCAGGCGAGGTTGCGGTAGATTTCCGCATGGTCGCCGCCCATGTGCAGCCCGTCGAAAATCGAGTGATCGAATTTCCACGTCCAGCCGGTTTCCTCAAAGGTACGCTTGCCGCGTGTTTCACCTTTGGTCACAGCGCGCAGGCTCAGCGGGCCGATATAGTCGAGAATGAAACCATTGGCGCAGGGCTGAAGCGGCGCAAGGCGGAAGCGGGAGGTTGCTTCCTCGAAGGTCTTGTAAATCTTTGTCGGTCGCCGCGGCGGCTGGTTCAGAAACCATTCATGCGGATTGTCGGCCGGACGCACGGTGAAGTCGCAAAGGATGAGCCCGCCAAGCTGCTCGCCGTAATGCTTGCCCGCGATCAGCGAGACGAAACCGCCAAAGGAATGGCCGACAACGACAGGCTTCGGGCCGAGGCCTGCTGCGAGCGCCACTTCGCCGATCTCGCGGGCGAAGGTCTCGCGCGTATACGACAGGCGCCAGCCGCTGTCTCCCATGCCGCCGAGATCCATGGCGGCAACATTGTAGTGTTCGGTCAGCAGCGGCGCGATGAAGTGGAACCAGTGCGCATGTGCGCCATTGCCATGCACGAAAAGGAGGCCTGGGCGTGCCGGATCATTATTACCCCAGCGCAGATAGTGAATATCCGTGCCATCCACATTGAGCGTGCGGCTCTCATAAGGTGCGGCAAGCGCCTCACGGAACCAGAGCGGGCGATGCAGGATGATGTCTTCATCCGGCAATGTGGCCGTCGTTTCTTCTTCGAGGGACCGGATCACGGTCCCGCATGTCGTGTTCATCTCGGGATACTCTTGGTACTGGAAGGAAAATCAGTTGGCGGGCACCGGTGCGCGCAGAGGCGCGCGCGCTGTGGTTCGTTTGCTCAATCGCGGGATGGACGCTTCCTCGCCCTGAAAGAGCTGTGTGACGCTCCGCAAGTTTTCTGTTCTCACTGTTCGTCTCGTTGTTCGACGGTGTTTGCATCAACAATCTGCAGCTTCGGAAGCCGGATGATGATGGACGTGCCACCGTGTTCATTTGTTCGTTTTTCGATCTCTCCGCCATATTGCCGCGAGAGGCTTTCGATGATCATCGAGCCGAGGCCCGAGCGTCTTTTGGAGTCATCGGACGGATCAAGTCCGATACCGTCATCCTCTACCACCATGCAAGGTATGTGATTGCTGCCGATGGTGAAGCTCGCGCGGATAGTGCCGCTCTCGCGGCCATCAAAGGCGTGCTTGATGGCGTTGGATATAAGCTCACCCAGCACTACCGCAAGGGTTGTGGCATCACGCGCCGAGACGACTAGCGGGTCGAAATGGCCCGAAATGCTCATCGCGGTGCCACCAAGCGCTGAATCGGCAAGGTCAGAGACGACGGCTTCCAGAAGCCCGTCAACCGCTGTTGACTGAAGATCGTCGCCAAGGCGCAGGCGGCGCTGCGCCGTGCTGATGGTCTGGATACGGCCACGCGCCGTTTCAATGGCCGAGCGCGCGGCGTCATCATCCAGTTTCGCCTGCTGCATACGAAGAAGCGATGACACCATGGCAAGGTTGTTTCCGACGCGATGGGTCACTTCGCGTAGCAGAAGTTCCACACGACCGCGCTCATATTCGGCGCGGTTGGTTTCTGCTTCCGCCCTTTCGCGGGCAATTTCGAGTTCCTGCGTACGTTCGCGGACACGCGCCTCAAGCTCTTCATTAAGGGCGATGAGCTGATCGCGCTTGCTTGTCACGGTGGCGAACTGGTGGCGTGTCAGCTGAAACGAAAGAATGGCGAGCACCAAAGAAGCGCAAAGAGCGCCGATCAGCGAAGTGGAAAGCCAGGCGCGGGACGAAATCATTTTTTCGGCGCGTTCGTCATGCCGGGCGCTTTCGGCGGCGCGTGCTTCCAGAATGATCGTGCGAATTTCATCCATCAACGCCTTGCCCTGATCGCGGCTGATGATGGTCAGCGCCTCTCCGAAGCGGCCCTCGCGGCCAAGGGCAATGGTCGTGTCGGTTTCCTGAAGCCGCTGCCTTGTGGCCTCTTTCAGCCGTTCAAGACGGGCGGCCTGTTCGGAATCCCGCTCGACGAGTGCCTGAAGCGCCGTCAGCCTGCGGTCGATGAACAGGCGGGCGGCATTATATGGCTCCAGATATTGTGGATCGCGGGTCAGAAGAAAGCCGCGCTGGCCGATCTCCGCATCCTGCACGAGGCTCATGATTTCCTTGAGCTCGCTGCGAATCTTCAGCGCTTCCACGGCATGGTCGATATTGGAACTTGCGCGGAGCGAAAGCGTCAGTGCAGCCACGCCCGCGCCAAAAAGCATGATGAAGGCGAGGGCCATCAAAATGGCGTTCACCTTGCTCATCTTGTCGGTATTCGCGAGATCTCCCCCGAAAACCCGTATCAATCCATTCAACCCTCGGTCTGGACGGAGTTACCGTCCGTGCGGTGACTGCCACTTGAGGGGAGGAACATAACAAGTGCTAAGGTCAAACAGTAGCTTGGAAATTCGGAAAATGCGTGAGACCTCGACTGACTGTTGACAGGCCGGGGCCGCCCGCTTAGTTTCCGCGCCAACAATTCAAGGGCGTTCCGGCATCGGGCCGGAAGCGATGCAGAAGCTTTCCGTATCTGCCGCTGGCCCCGATCCGAGGTTGAGCCATGAAAATCCGTAACTCGCTGAAATCGCTCCGGAATCGGCATCGGGACAACCGTCTCGTGCGCCGGAAGGGACGCGTTTACATCATCAACAAGACGAACCGCCGCTTCAAGGCCCGCCAGGGCTAAGCCGGGCGCCGCGCCCTGATCGGGCGCAGGGACGATGAATCAAGGCCATCTGCCATGCAGATGGCCTTTTTTCTTGGGCAGCTCAGGGTTTGCAATCCCGTGGCTTCCCGGGGCTAAATGGGGCTGACATTGCGGCCTGTCATTGCCGCTTTCAGGCCCGGCCGGGGTGGTCATTTCAGGGGAGAACGGGCAATGAGCGACAGGTTCATGATCTATGGCGCGACCGGATATACCGGCAAGCTCGTTGCGCGCACCGCCAAGGCGCAGGGGCTCGCCCCGCTGCTGGCGGGCCGGAACGAGGCGCGACTGAAATCCATCGCAGCCCAGCATGGCTTCGAATATCAGCCTATTTCGCTGGATGATCCCGAGGCGCTGGAGGCGGGGCTGACGCAGGTCGATGTGGTTCTTCACATCGCCGGGCCCTTTTCCCAGACCTCGAAGCCCATGGTCGATGCCTGCATCCGCACCGGCACCCATTATCTCGACATTACGGGCGAGATCGACGTTTTCGAGGCCTGTGCTGCGCGGAACGAGGAGGCGGAGGCTGCGGGCGTGATGCTGATGCCCGGCGTCGGCTTCGATGTGGTGCCAAGCGACTGCCTCGCCGCCCATATGAAGGCGCGGATGCCCGATGCACGCGAGCTCACCCTCGGCATATCCGGCCTTGGTCATATGTCACACGGGACGGCCAAGACGGGCGTCGAGAGCATCGGCAAGGGCACGCGGATCAGGCGGGGCGACCGGATCATCACGGCGCGGAAGACGCCCCGCCGCATGATCGACTTCGGCTCTGGCCCGAAGCAGGCCGTGGCGATTGGCTGGGGCGATGTTTCTACGGCGTGGCATTCCACACATATCCCCGACATCACCGTATATTTCGAAAGCAGCCCGCAGCTTGAGCAGATGGCGAAGATGGGCGGGTTCATGCGCTGGGTGCTTGCACGCGGCTTCATGCAGACCATGCTCAAGAAGCGCATCGAAAAATTGCCGGAAGGGCCGAGCGATGCCGAGCGGGCGGAAGGCTATTCGGTTCTTTATGGCGAGGCGGTTGGTCCCGAGGGGGAAACGGTGCGCTCGCTTCTGCGCACGCCCGAAGGTTATACGCTGACCGCGATGACGAGCCTTGAGATTGTCCGCCGCGTTCTGGCGGGGGAAGCGCAGCCCGGTTTCCGCACACCGTCTTCCGTTTTCGGGCCGGATTTCATCACCGGCTTTGAGGGCTGTGTGCGGCAGGATCTGAACGGGTGAGAATGATCCGGCTGGTTCACATCATTTCCTGCCTCGCCCTTGCGCTTGCTTTGGCGGTGCCCGGTTTTGTGCATGAGGTGGTCGCCGCCGAAGCACCGCCCTCTGCCTTCGACAAGATGAGCAAGGCGGAACGGGATGCCCTTATCGACGAACTTCTCGAAAGGCTTTCAGCCGCACCAAACGAAGAGGAAGGAAAGGGGATCGAGCGGACGATCCAGGCCCTCTGGCTCACTTCCGGCAGCCCCAGCATCGACCTGTTGATGCGGCGCGGGCTCGATGCGCTGGGTGACGGGGATTATGACCGTGCCTATTTCTATTTCGATGAGGTGGTAACTTTCGCGCCTGCTTATGCGGAGGGCTGGCATCGCCGCGCGGCCATTCATTATGTGCGCGAGGATTATGCGGCGGCGCTCAAAGATATCGAGCAGGCGCTCCGGCTGGAGCCGCGCCACTTCGAGGCGCTGGCGGGGCTGGGTGTCATTCTCGAAGATCTGGGAGACAGGAAAGGCGCTCTCGATGCCTATCGCCGAGCACTTTCGCTCAATCCCTGGCTCAGTCATGGAAAGGCGCGCGTCGCGCCGCTGGAGCTTGAGGTTGAAGGGCGGGGCATCTGACCTCGTGAGTGGCGCGTGGCATTTCTGATTTTCTTTGCCCTTCTGATTGGTGCGCTTGCTGCCTATTCCGCGTGGACGGGATTCCGCGTCGCGCGGCTCTTTCCGCCCTCGGGCGAGTTCATCACGCTGGATGGCGAGTTTGAAGGGCTGCGGCTTCACTATGTGGAGCAGGGGCAGGCGCGGCCCGGCATTGCGCCTGCCATTCTCATTCATGGCGCAAGCGGCAACCTCCGCGACATGCAGGAAAGCCTTCTTCCCGAGCTTGCAAGGGACACGCGCGTTGTGGCGTTTGACAGGCCGGGGCATGGCTGGAGCGGGCGGGGGAACCATCCCGATATTGCGAACCCTGCCGTACAGGCGCGCGCGCTCCGCATGGCAGCGCAGAAGCTGGGACTCGAAAAGCCTGTGCTTCTCGGCCATAGCTGGGGTGCCTCGGTTGCGGCCGCATGGGCGCTTGATGCGCCGGACGAAATATCGGGCCTGTTGCCGCTTTCAGGGGCGCTTTATCCGTGGAAGGGAAGCGTGTCCTGGTATCACTCCGTTGTCCGCATGCCGCTTGCAGGGCCGGTCTTTGTCCGTACCCTGATGGTGCCGGGCGGAAAACTCCTCTCCACGAAGGGGATTGCGGTCAATTTTCATCCGAATGAGGCACCTGCCGGCTATGCAGAGCGGATCGGCTTATCGCTTCTCTTCCGCCCGTCCCATTTCCGGGCGAACAGTGAAGACACATCAAGTCTCAAGAGCTATCTGGCCTTACAAAGCCTTCGCTATGACAAGATCGAGGTGCCCACCATCGTCATCACCGGCAATGCGGACTATACCGTCTCGCCGAAACTTCATTCCTATGCGTTCCACAACGCGGTGCGCGGTTCTGAACTGATAAAGCTCAAGGGAACGGGGCACATGCCGCATCATGTGCGCCGCGAGATCGTGGTGGATGCCGTGCTGAGGCTTGCGCGGGGCGAGCGTCCGCGCGCGAGCGAGGTGACGATCCATGAAGATGGTCGCGTGGAAGTCAGGCCGCGCGCGTGACGTTCACTCCGTATCGCGCCGCCCGACAAAGGCAATGCGCAGCATGTTGGTAGCGCCCGGTGTGCCGAGCGGCACCCCCGCCGTTACCACGATGCGCTGGCCGGGCTGGGCAAAGCCTTCCTGAAAGGCGATGCGGCAGGCACGGTCCGACAGATCTTCAAGATCATGCGCGTCTTCGGTGAGCACGCAATGCAGCCCCCAGACAAGCGAGAGCCGCCGCGCCGTCGCATGAACGGGCGTCAGCGCAATGATCGGCGCATGGGGCCGCTCGCGGGCGGCGCGAAGGCCCGTCGAGCCTGAATTGGTCCAGCAAACAATAGCGGCAGCGTTGAGCGTGCTTGCGACGGAGTGGGCGGCAGCCGAGATCGCGTCTGCGCCGGTTGCTTCCGGCTCGGTGCGCTGCGCATAGATGATGCCCGGATAGGTCGGGTCACCTTCCACCGATTGCGCCACGCGGTCCATCATCGTGACAGCTTCGATGGGATACTGGCCTGCGGCGGATTCAGCCGACAGCATGATCGCATCCGCGCCTTCAAAGACGGCGGTTGCAACGTCGGATACTTCGGCGCGTGTCGGTGTCGGTGCCGAGATCATGGATTCAAGCATCTGTGTTGCAACCACGACCGGCTTGCCGGAGCGGCGGGCGGCGCGAGTCATGCGCTTCTGCCAGCCGGGCACCTGCTCAAGCGGCAGTTCCACGCCGAGGTCGCCACGCGCGACCATGATGGCATCTGCAATCTCGATAATGGCATCGAGATGCGACAGCGCCTGCGGCTTTTCGATCTTGGCAAGAACGGCGGCGCGGCCACGCGCAATCTTGCGTACTTCTGCCACATCATCAGAACGCTGCACGAAGGAAAGCGCGATCCAGTCCACACCGAGGTCAAGCGCGAAATCGAGGTCGCTGCGATCCTTCTCGGTGAGGGCGGCGAGCGGCAACACGGAGTCAGGCAGGCTCACGCCCTTGCGGCTCGTCAGCGTGCCGCCAATGATGACTTCGGTATCAATCGTGGTGTCGGTCTTGCCCGTCACGCGCAGGCGGATGCGGCCATCATCCAGCAGCAGCGTGTGGCCAACGTTCACCGCTTCAAAAATCGGCGGGTGGGGAAGGGGCGCGCGCGAAGCATCGCCCGCTTTCTTGCCCATGTCGAAACGGAAGCTCGCGCCTTCTTCGAGGACAGCGCCACCCTCCTGCATCGCCCCGATGCGGAGCTTCGGTCCCTGCAGGTCAACCAGAATGCCGATGGGCCGGTCCACTTCCTTTTCGACCTGCCGCACCAGCCCGTGAAGCCGCTTCAGTCCTTTATGGTCCAGATGGCTCATGTTGAGACGGAAGACGTCCGCGCCCGCCTCGAAAAGTTTGCGAATCATCTCCGGCGTATCAGAGGAAGGGCCAAGCGTGGCGATGATCTTGACGTTACGGCGGCGGTTCAAGGAAGCACTCCCGAAGGTTCTCTGGTGGGGTGGTCGGGTTCGCCGACCAGTATGACCCGGAAATCGTTGACGTTGGTGTAACTCGGGCCGGTTGTTACAAGGTCGCCAAGCTCGCCGAAGAAGGTGCCGGAATCGTGGCGGTCGAGCATGGCGCGGGGGTCGAACCCCTTTTCCTTCGCACGGATAAGTGAAACTGGTGTGACAATGGCGCCAGCGGGGTCTGTTGCCGCACCCGATCCGCCGTCAATTCCGTCCGTATCGGCCGCAAGAGCGCAAATCCCTTGCGTGCCATCGAGCGCAAGGGCGAGTGCCAGCGCATATTCCTGATTTGGCCCGCCTTTTCCTGTTGTGCCGGTATTGAAGGTCACGCCCGCTTCGCCGCCTGAAATGATGGCAACGCATCTGCCTTCCGCTTTTGCCTTCAGTGCCAGCGCTGCATGTTTTTCGGCGAGGGTGCGGGCTTCCCCCTCAATGCCATCGCCCAGCGCCACGGGTTCATATCC
>NZ_JBATWS010000382.1:0-10326 GCF_049672805.1 Parvibaculum sp. | reverse complement strand
GTCGGGGGCCTGTTTGCCTACGAGTACGGCCATACGGGGAAACTCCTTTGAAACTGTGAGGTTTGAACAACCGGACGGTGTTCCGGTGTTTCCCGTTATTTAGACGCATTCTAATCTTTGTTCAAGGTCGAATGCTGCGCTGCGACAGTTTGGCAGGGAGTTTTCACCTGTCGGCAGAAACTGGCACGTGTCCCCTGGGAAAGAAATTCGTTCGAGGGCGCATGGGGTTTCATAAGCTGATTCGTGATGATCCAACTTGAATGAAACCCTTTCGGCTGAAACCATGCCTCTCAACTAATTCTCCTGCCGAAATGCGGCGGGAATCTCGAATTGAGGGGGATGAAGTCGGACGTGTATTCTGAGCACTCTTGTCATTCGATGAAACATCTCTCGGAAGGCTGAGATGGTCTCCTCTGCAAGTGGGCGCAAAGATGCGTGGACGGAAGAGCAGACCCGGCTTGCATTCTACCTTTACTGCCAAATGCCGTTCGGCAAGATGCATTCACGCAATCCAGAGATTATCGAACTCGCAAATAAGATTGGACGTTCTCCGTCTGCAGTTGCGATGAAGCTCGTCAACTTCGCGAGTCTCGACCCTGATATCACCACCACTGGTAGGGTGGGGCTGCGCAATGCGTCAGCCACAGACAAGAAAGTATGGGAAGAGTTTCACGACGATTGGGAAGCACTTGCTGAGCATTGTGAGGGTCTTCTCGTATCGAAAAACCCTGAGCGGAATATCGTAAATCAGGCCATGTCATTTGCCGAGCCAGACCCCGCTACGTTCGTGGGCGCGGATAGGCAAGCTATGGTGAATGTACGAATTAAGCAGAGCTTTTTTAGGCGGTCAGTTCTTGCGAACTACGGAAGCAAGTGCTGCATGAGCGGGATGTCAGCTCCGCAGCTTATTGTCGCTAGCCACATCGTTCCTTGGGCCAAAGATGCGCGAAATCGATTGAACCCTCGCAACGGCCTCTGTTTGTCATCCATTCACGACAAGGCGTTCGACAGCGGGTTGATTACCGTTACGCCGGAGATGCGGATTGAAGTTTCTGGAGAACTTCGACGGCGGGCGTCAGAAGGCCAGATTAGTGCTGCGTTGGCAGCGCTGCAGGGAGAAAAAATCAAACTTCCGGCACGTTTTTGTCCAGATCGTGATTTTCTCTATTGGCACAATAGGAATGTTTTTGTCGGGACGTGAACGTCATGCGCCAAATTGTTTTTTCCTACCTGTATCGTGACGCCTCCAATTACAAATCGTGGGGTGGCGTTGTTCTGAATACAGAACGATCAATCGCATCTGTTGATGAGATTTCTTGCAGGTGGGAAGGCCGAAATTTCTACGCCGCGCGTCTTGGTGTGAAAGATTTGAGGGCCGATCTGTGGCGTTGGACGGCAGGGTTGCCTAATGAAGACGATCACGATCTGCACGAAGTAGGAAGCATCGCTTCCGCCGCTGCTGATGATCTCCGCGATCTACCATTTGCTGGCCCTCTCGACGCGTTTCTTGAGAAACTGGAATATGCGAGCGCCATAGATGAGCCGTTAGAGTCTTGAAGATGGTTTGAACCTATGACCGATTAAGGAGCAAAACTCCGTAATCGGTCATGAGATTCTCAGAACCCGAACATGTGGTCGAGGCAGAAGCTCTTGTCGCCGTTCACGAGGCCGTGGAAGCCGAAGAGGCGGCAGGTGGTGTCGCGGATGATGACGTAGCCGCTGCCTCCCATGCGCTCGCGTTCTTCTGCGGTGAAGGTTTCCGACAGGCGCCAGTGATACGAGCCGCCACAGGCAATCTCGATCTTCTTTTCGGCGACCGGCTTTCCTTCTGCGTCATGCAGGATGAGCAGGGTGGAGCTTTTCGGGTGCCATTCGGTCGAGGCCGGATAGATGAGGTGACAGAGAGTATCGAGTGCGCCCTCTTCAAGCGCCGGTCCCGCGATGCGCAGGAAGAGGCGCGTCGTCAGCCCCGGCGGCTTGTTGGTGTAACTCTGCGGCTCGTCCTTGTAGATGACGGCGGTGTTGTAGATATGGGCGCCGAAGATTGTTTCCGCGCGGTGGCCGCTTGATTTCTGCTCGAAGCGGCCGAGTGCGTGCAGCCAGCCATTGGCCTCGCCGCCTTCACGGAAGTCGTAGAGAAATTCGACATGGCCATAACCGGAGGGAAGCTTCACCGCTTCCGCCTTCATCCATGCCTCGATATCGACTTCTACGCTGTCGCGGCGCTGAATGCGGCCGAGATATTTCACTGAGACGGTTTCGCCGCTCGCGTCGATCATCTCCGCACGGAGCGGCATTTCCATTTCGTCACGCGCCATGGGTGTCGGCAGCATGACGGTTTCGAACTGGTCGCGCGGCAGGATGGGCAGCGGCATGATGTAGCCCTTGCCCATATATTTGCCGAGCGTCTGGATTTCCGGGTTCGGCTTGAGATCGGTGCGTTCCACATTTGCATGGGCGATGCGTCGCTGGCCGCCATTGCGGATCACTTCATAGCGGGGGCGCACGAAATAGCGACCGGCCACCACTTCGATCTGGTCGGGCCATTTCGCATCCGGCAGCAGGCTTTCAACCGGAATGCCGCGCGTGCCGAAAGGCGGGATCTCGTCCTCGTACCACGCCGTATCCTGCGCGCCCATTATGTTGAGGCCAACCGTGCGCGGCGGGATAGGCATGGGATGCGAGTTCTGCACGAAAAGCGTCACGCGCTCATCGGCTTCACCTGCGGGCATACCCGCATAGAAATCAGCCGGCCAGGCATTCGCATCATGGCTGCAGGAAAGGGCAAGCCCGTTCTCGCCATACATGTCGAGCGCATATTTCACTACATCATGGCCCTTGATGCGGATGGCATGGATGAAAAGAGAGCCGGTGAAATCATCAAGGCCGAAGCGTTCGCGCACTTCCGCACTGTCGATGATGAAAGGCGCGCCGGGGGCGGGAAGCGTTTCTCGCCATTCGGCGAGCTGCTTGCCCGTTTCGTCAAAAAGGCAGAGCCAGAGTTCCGGGTTCTCCGCGCCATGCAGCGCCCAGTAATTTGCACTGGCAACGCGGGTATGGATGCCGTCCTGCCCGTTTGCGCCGCGCTTCTCGCGCATCAGCGCGAAATTGGTCGCGAAGTTGAGCGGGTCGAGATAGTTCGCCTTGTTGGTCAGCATGTCATCCGGCAGGCGGATATCATCAAGCGTCGCGATGCGCGCGCCTTCCGGGAACACATGTTTGATCGAGGGAAGCGTCTTTCCCGCATCGAAGGTGAGAACGAGGACAGCCTTTGCGCCGCTCGCCTTCATCTCGTTCACGGGCTTTGCCTGATGGCCGAGGAAGGTGCCGCCCAGATCTTCGATGCGCTGAACGAAATAGCCTGCAATGTCGAGGCGAGCGAGATCGTAATAGGCGTGGAAATTGCCGATCGTGCCCGAAGGATCATAGACTGCGACGGGGCCGGCCTTTGCGAGATCGGCAATCAGCGCATCACCCTTCGGCGCTGTCAGCGGATGGCCGAGTGCCTTGAAGAGCGTGGTGCCGCCTGCATTGTTGCCGGGGCGCCAGCCATGAGAAAGATCGGCGTTCTTGAAGGTCTCGATCTGGAGCGTCATCACTTCTTGTCCCGGCTTCTTTTCGGTTGAGCCTAGTAGGTTTCGGATGCGGCTTCACGCGCCGCGCGGGAACCGAAGGGATTGAGCTTCTTCAGAGTGGCAGTGAAGCGGTGACGGCGCTGTTCATGGGCGACCACTTCTTCATCCGTGACCCAGTTCATCTGAATTGCTCGACGCTGGCCTTCAAAGGGCTCATGCCCGTGCCATGAATTGTCCGACCGGCGGAACACGAGAAGCGTGCCGCCATTGGGCGACACTTCTTCCGCCGCATCATTGAGATCGGTGCCCGAACGCAGAATGCGCAACCGCCCGCCGCCTGCTTCCCAATCCTGATTGAGATAGAGCAGCACGGTGATGATCTTCGATTTCGTGTCCGTGTGGATCTTGCCATTGGTGCGCGAGCAATAGCCGCGCACGGTGAACATGGTCGGGCGGTCGGAGAGGTCGAGGCCGAACTTCTCTTCGATGGCGGCGCGGAACTCCGGGCCGTTCATCTCTTCGAGAAGCTGTTCGAAGGCGCCCCGGATATCGAGTTCGCTCGGCGGGATCGAGCCGGTGGACTGGATGTCCGGAAAGTCTGCGATCACATCATCCAGCGCCTTGCCCGAGACGAAGGCGGGAACCACGAAATAGTCGTAGGGGTCCGTCTTCAGCGGGGTCGCGCGCAGTGCTTCGAGATTGATCAGGCTCATGGTGCCGTTGTTCCGTCCGTTTCGCCCGTCAGGGGCGGTTCATTCCCGTGTGAATGATGATGTGGAGCTTACCGCGCCCTTCGCAATGACCCAAATGTCGCGGCAACGAATTGACGCACCCGGTTAACCCTTTTTGGTCCTTGCCAGTTCGGCCTGTCTTGCCGGGTAGCGGCGGGCGATCTCCGCCGCAATCTGCTCCGTGGCATTTAGGGGTTCATAGACCCAGTTTTCAAGCTTTCCGCTGAAACGCCGCGCGGCACCTGTCGCAAACATCGTATCGAGGAAGCGGCGAAACTTCGGCGATCCTCCCTCCAGTTCGATCACATGAACGGGCTTTCCGGTGAAGGCTGCCTCACCGACCATGTTCACGGAATCGCAGGTGACAATGAGCGCATCGGCAAGGCCGAGAAAACCGAAATAGGGGTTGTCGCCGGACCCGTCCCAGATGATCGCGTTCTTGTTTTTCAGGGCTTCTTTCAAAATCGCGGTCTGTTTCTCGCCGGTGCGGCGCGACGGCGTGACCATGAGGCCGGCTCCTTCATCCGCAATACGGGCAAGCTGTTCGGCGAGTTTGGCGGCGACCGTTTCCGTTAGCTGGTACACGGCATTCGTGCCGCCAATCAGCACCGCGACACGGGGGCGGGGGAGGTGGGCAACCTGCGGCGCAATGCGTTCGGCTTCCCGTTCCAGCCTTTCCCTTGTCAGCCGGTGAGGGGAAACAGGGGTGGAAAGCACATTCGGGCCGGTCAGCAGGTCATGGTCTGGCGCCCAGACGAAATCGAAATTGGCGGGATCGATACGCGGATTTTGCAGGATGACGGTGAAGGAGCGACCGCCGGATTCCCGTCGAATCATCCGCGCATAAGGGATCGACTGGCGGCCCGAGGCGATGAGAATGTCCGGCCAGGGGGGGCTTATATCAGGTTGCGGCTGGGCGGGGCCGCGCGGGGCGAGCCATTTATAGGGCGCGCGCGGAGCCACCCGCTTCACGATGGGGGTGAGGCCCAACGCCTCGGCCACGCCGATTGCCTGCGTTTCAAATCCCGCCATGCCATTGGTCAGGACCCAGCAAGTGAGATCCGGCGGGATTTCGGTCATAATCATGCGCTGTCCGGTAATATTATTGCTGAAACGCGGCGCCTGTCAGAGTAAGTAAAACGCGAAAGGCCGCAAGTCACGCGGAATACGGCTAAAGGCGTGCGGCGCGAAGGGGAGTGCCATGAAGCGGGCGAAGCTCGACCATATTGATCTGCGGATACTTGCCGAATTGCAGGCCGATGGCCGGATCACGAATGTCGATCTGGCGTCGCGCGTCGGCATCTCCGCGCCCCCCTGCCTGCGCCGTGTGCGGGCGCTGGAGGCGGCGGGCTTCATCAAGGGCTATCACGCAGATGTGGACGGGCGCGCGCTCGGCTTCGAGGTGACGGTCTTTGCCATGGTGGGGCTTCACAGCCAGGCGGAAGCAGACCTCAAGGCGTTCGAAGCAGTAGTTGCGACATGGCCGCTTGTGCGCGAATGCCACATGCTGAATGGCGAGATCGATTTCATTCTGAAATGCGTCGCGCCGGACCTCTCCACCTTCCAGAGCTTCCTCACGGAAAAGCTTACGCCCGCGCCGAACGTTGCGAGTGTGCGCACATCACTCACTATCCGCCGCTCAAAGCATGAGCCGGGTGTGCCGGTGGAGATGCTGGAAGAAGAGTAGGGAGGTGCGGTTCAGATGAACCGCACTTTCACGATCTCGTAGCTCTTGCCGCCGCCCGGCGTCACGACTTCGACGCTGTCGCCTGCGCTCTTGCCGATCAGCGCGCGGGCGATGGGGGAGGTGATGGAGACGCGGCCCTTTTTCACATCGGCTTCGATTTCGCCGACGATCTTGTAGGTCACTTCTTCTTCCGTGTCCTCGTCGATGAGGTCAACCGTCGCGCCGAACTTCACCGTGTCGCCGGAAAGCTTCGAGACATCGATGATTTCCGCGCGCGAAATCTTGTCCTCAAGTTCCGCCACACGGCTTTCGTTGAGGCCTTGCAGCTCCTTGGCAGCGTGATATTCGGCATTTTCACTGAGATCGCCATGCGCGCGGGCCTCGGCGATCGCCTTGATGATGCGCGGCCGCTCTACGGACTTCAGAAACCTGATTTCTTCTTCCAGGGCCGTATATCCCTCGGAAGTCATTGGAATCTTTTCCATTTCGCTCGACGGTCTGTCTTGCCTTCGGTTGAACAAAATCCCGCCAGGGCTCCGCGAGGAACCTGAAAGGCGGGACTGTGGTCCGATTGTGAGTGAGGGAAGCGGCGGGCGTCAAATGCGATTTTCGCCAGCCGCTTCGCTTGGCCTAACTATAGGACTGAAGAGAGGCGACTTCCAACTGTCCTTTGCGGACGGCTTCAATGCCTTCCACGGCCGCACGGGCGCCCGCAAGCGTGGTGTAATAGGGCACCTTCATCATCAGTGCCGCGCGGCGCAGCGACATCGAATCGGCAAGCGCCTGCGCGCCTTCCGTCGTGTTGAAGACGAGGGCGACCTCGCCATTCTTGATCGCATCCACAATATGCGGGCGGCCTTCAAGCACCTTGTTGATGGTGCCGACCTCAAGCCCCTGTTCAGCGAGATAGCGCTGCGTGCCGCCGGTGGCGATGAGCTTGAAGCCCATATCGAGAAGCTTGCGCGCGGGCGCAACGATCTTCGCCTTGTCGCTGTCCTTCACCGACACAAAGACCGTACCTTCCACCGGCACCTTGCTGCCGCCGCCAAGCTGGCTCTTTGCGAAAGCGGCCGCGAAGCTGCGGTCAAGGCCCATGACTTCGCCGGTGGAGCGCATTTCCGGGCCAAGGATCGTGTCTACGCCGGGGAAGCGCGCGAAGGGGAAGACGGCTTCCTTCACCGCCACACGGCCATGCGCATCGGGCTTCAGGTTGAAGCTGGAAAGCTTCTCCCCTGCCATCACCTTCGCGGCGATCTTCGCCACCGGCTCGCCGATGACCTTCGCAACGAAGGGCACGGTGCGCGAGGCGCGCGGGTTCACTTCAAGCACATAGATCGTGCCGTCCTGAACTGCGTATTGCACGTTCATCAGTCCGCCGACATTGAGTGCGAGCGCCATCTCACGTGTCTGGCGTTCGATCTCGGCAACGGTTTCGGCAGGCAGGGAGTAGGGCGGGAGCGAGCAGGCGCTGTCACCGGAGTGAACGCCCGCTTCCTCGATATGCTCCATGATGCCGCAGATCACGACATCCTTGCCGTCGCAAAGCGCGTCCACGTCCACTTCGATTGCGTCACGCAGATAATAGTCGATCAGCACGGGGCTTTTGCCTGACACGATCACCGCTTCATTGATGTAGCGGTCGAGATGGTTTGCATCGCGCACGATTTCCATGCCGCGCCCGCCCAGCACATAGGAGGGGCGAATGACGACGGGATAGCCGATCTTCTCGGCAATCGCCTTGGCTTCAGCGGCCGAGCGGGCAATGCCGTTCGGCGGCTGCTTGAGGCCGAGCTTTTCGAGCAGCGCCTTGAAGCGGTCGCGATCTTCGGCAAGGTCGATCGCGTCGGGCGATGTGCCGAGGATCGGTACATTTGCGCGTTCAAGATCGTTTGCGAGTTTGAGCGGCGTCTGGCCGCCGAACTGCACGATGACGCCCGCAAGCGTGCCCTTCGAGCGTTCGAGATCGATCAGCTCCAGCACATCTTCGGCGGTGAGCGGTTCGAAATAAAGACGGTCGGAGGTGTCGTAGTCGGTGGAGACTGTTTCCGGGTTGCAGTTCACCATGATGCTTTCGATGCCGATTTCCTCGAGCGCGAAGGCGGCATGGCAACAGCAATAGTCGAACTCAATACCCTGACCGATGCGGTTCGGACCGCCGCCAAGAATGATCGCCTTCTTGCGGTCGGAGGGGTCGGCTTCGCAATCGGCATTGCCTGCGAAATCCGTTTCATAGGTCGAGTACATATAGGGCGTGAGGCTTTCGAACTCCGCCGCGCAGGTGTCGATGCGTTTATAGACGGGGCGCACGCCAAGCTCGCGGCGCGCCTTGCGCACGGATTCCTCATCCATGCCGCAAAGTTCCGCAAGGCGGGCATCCGAGAAGCCGCGTGCTTTCAGCGCGCGCATTTCCGCTTTTGTTTTGGGCAGGCCGTTCTTGCGTACGGCTTCTTCCGCATCCACGATTTCTTGAAGCTGTTCAATGAACCAGGGATCGTAGGAGCAGGAAGCGCGGACCTGTTCGTGATCGACGCCGAGGCGCAGCGCCTGCGCGATGACGAGCAGGCGGTCAGGCGTCGGGCGGCCAAGGGCGGCGCGGATCGCATTCTTGTCGTCGCCTTCGCCCATGCCGGGCACGGTGACTTCATTGAGGCCGGTGAGGCCCGTTTCCATGGAGCGCAGCGCTTTCTGCAGGCTCTCCTGGAATGTGCGGCCAATGGCCATCGCTTCGCCGACCGATTTCATGGCGGTGCCGAGAAGACGTTCGGCACCTGCGAACTTCTCGAAGGCAAAGCGCGGGATCTTTGTCACGACATAGTCAATCGTCGGCTCGAAGCTTGCGGGCGTGACCTTTGTAATGTCGTTCTGCAATTCGTCCAGCGTGTAGCCGATGGCAAGCTTTGCCGCGACTTTCGCAATCGGGAAGCCCGTTGCCTTGGAGGCGAGCGCAGAGGAGCGCGACACGCGCGGGTTCATTTCGATGACGACGAGGCGGCCATCTTTCGGGTTCACGGCGAATTGCACGTTCGAGCCGCCCGTCTCCACGCCGATCTCGCGCAGCACCGCGATGGAGGCGTTGCGCATCACCTGATATTCCTTGTCGGTGAGCGTCATCGCAGGCGCGATGGTGATCGAGTCACCCGTATGCACGCCCATCGGGTCCACATTTTCGATGGAGCAAATGATGATGCAGTTATCCGCGCGGTCGCGGACGACTTCCATCTCATATTCCTTCCAGCCGAGAACGCTTTCCTCAACCAGCACTTCATTGACGGGGCTTGCATCGAGACCGCTTTCAACGATCTCGGAAAACTCCTGTCTGTTGTAAGCGATGCCGCCGCCCGTGCCGCCCATGGTGAAGGAGGGGCGGATGATGGCGGGCAGGCCGACATATTCAAGTGCTTCGAGCGCCTCTTCCATATTGTGCGCCACGCGCGAGCGCGGGCTTTCAAGGCCGATGCGATCCATCGCATCGCGGAAGAGCTGGCGGTCTTCGGCCATCTCGATCGCTTCGCGCTTCGCGCCGATCATCTCGACGCCGAACTTGTCGAGCACACCCATATCGGCAAGGGCGAGCGCGGTGTTGAGTGCGGTCTGGCCGCCCATGGTGGGCAGCAGCGCATCCGGGCGCTCTTTCTCGATGATCTTCGCAACGATCTCCGGGGTGATCGGCTCGATATAGGTCGCGTCCGCCAGCTCCGGGTCCGTCATGATCGTCGCCGGATTGGAGTTCACCAGAATGATCCGGTAGCCCTCTTCCTTCAGCGCCTTGCAGGCCTGCGTGCCGGAATAGTCGAACTCGCAAGCCTGACCAATGATGATCGGGCCTGCGCCGATGATCATGATGCTTTTTATGTCTGTACGTTTGGGCATGGCTATCGGTTACCGGCTGAAGGAATAGAAAGAAGAAGCTGACCAACAACGTCATGGCCCGGCTTGTCCGGGCCATCCACGTCCTTATTCGAGGCCGCTGCGCTCGCCATTACTCCTGCCCCTCGATCATCTTCACGAAGCGGTCGAAGAGATAATGGCTGTCCGGCGGGCCGGGTGAGGCTTCCGGGTGATACTGGACGGAGAAGACAGGCTTGCCCTTGAGGCGGATGCCGCAATTCGAGCCGTCAAAGAGCGAGACATGCGTTTCCTCGACCGTTTGCGGCAGGCTCTCGCGCGAGACGGCGAAGCCGTGGTTCATCGAGGTGATCTCGACCTTGCCGGTCGTGTAGTCCTTCACCGGATGGTTCGCGCCGTGATGGCCCTGGTGCATCTTTTCGGTGGTCGCGCCGACGGCAAGTCCGAGCATCTGGTGGCCGAGGCAGATGCCGAACATCGGGATGCC
>NZ_JBATWS010000381.1:0-6258 GCF_049672805.1 Parvibaculum sp. | reverse complement strand
CCCTATTCCAAAAGACCGCGAGCGAGATGCGCCGGGATAAGGGTTTAAAAAAGAGCGCCTCACTCCGCGATGCCATGGATCGAGACGATCTTGGATACACCATGGTTTCTGAGATGCTCGCAGCGGAGCGCATCGAAGAGGAAGTCTGTCACGGAACAGACGAGTGTAGAGAGGCCAGCCGTCGCAGCGCGTCATTCATTCGGGGGGCTATCGAAGCGGATAGGGCAGATAGGAATAAGCGTCGGCTTGTCTAGCCAGTAGCCCGGTCGCCAAATGGCGCTACCCCTTGGCGTCAGCCTTCGGCGCGGGCGTTTTGGCCTTTGCTAGCTTTCGTAGCTTTTCCTCGAATGCAGCTTCGGACTCGTCCGCGCCTACGTCTTTGGCCACTTGCTTGAAGCGGTCAGATTGGGATTTCTCATTTTGATGATCTTTTGCCATGCCAAACAACTTCGTATTTGCTGATGAAGCCGGAAACTTCGATTTTTCAGTCAATCCGGGAGCCTCGAAGTACTTTATTCTGTGTACGGTCGTTATGGATCGATGCGATTGCGGCGCGGCACTTCTCGACTTGAGACGAGATTTGCTTACGCAGGGCTTTGAGATCGAAAAACAGTTTCATGCCACGTCCGACAAACAGGAGGTTAGAAACGCCGTCTATGACACTCTAGCACGGCACGATTTTCGGATTGACGCCACGATACTTGAGAAGAGAAAAGCTCAGCCTAAAATTAGACCGACTGAGGCGACGTTCTACAAGTATGCTTGGTTCTATCATTACAAATTCATCGCCCCGAAAATCACCCATGCGGAGAGACACACGCTCATCACGGCTGCGGAGGTTGCCACCCGCCAGAAGAAAGCGGCTTACAAGGAAGCGATAAACGATGTCGCACAACAGGTAACGCATCATAACAACTGGACGCTTTCGTTTCCTCCGTCATCCACTGACCCCTGTTTGCAGGCCGCCGATTATTGCGCTTGGGCGATTCAGAGAAAATGGGAATACGGCGATCCCCGCTCCTACGATTTGATAAAAGACAAGATAGCCACAGAATTTAATCTGTGGGCCAGAGGGTCTGTCTTTTATTACGAGTAGGGGTGCGACGCCCCGCAATCTCGGCTAACCCTCGCGGGAAGACTCCCAGAGCCCTTTCACCGAGCAAGGGGCGTCGCGGTCTAGCGGTAGCCTAGCACGGTTTTTTTGCCACGTGAATCCCTTACTTTTTAGGCCGCACCAGACCCCCCATAGGTCAGACGCTTGCCGACGATACCGCTCAACATACGCTCCGCACGCTGACCATCATTTACGCCAAGGGCTTCGCGCTCGTTATAGCGGAAGTCAAATTCGGCAAGGTAACGCTTCAAGTGCTGCTGGCTGACATGGTGGAACGTGCCGTTGATGCCGCGCTTGAGAACAGAGAAATAGCCTTCCACGGTGTTGGTGTGGGCTCCGCCGCGCACATACTCGCCAATGCCGTGGTTCACGGTTTCATGGACGAAATCCTTGTGCATGTGGCGGTACTGGCCCGCATCGTCGGTCATGAGGAACGTCTTGGCGTCGAGTTGAGCGACAAGGATAGGGCGCAGCGTCCTGGCGGTCACGCTCGGCACATGATGCGAACGGACGCGGCCCTCACGCTCGACTAGGGAGAACACAATCTCCTTGCCCATGCCGCCAATGTTCTTGCTGTTGCGCTTGGAGCGGTGCTTGTTGGTCTCCTTGCCGCCGATATAGGTTTCGTCGGCTTCCACGAATTTGCCTTCGCCGCCCATCGGCTCAATGTGCAGGACGCGCATAGCCTCACGGAGCCGGTGGGCCATAAACCACGCAGTTTTGTAGGTCACGCCCAAAGTGCGGTGAAGCTGATGGGCGCTGATGCCCTTCTTGGACGATGCCATCAGATACGCCGCCTGAAACCACAGATTCAGCTTCACATTGGAAGCCTCGAAAACCGTGCCGACTTTGACGGTGAACTGCTTGCGGCAATCGCCGCACTTGTGCAGGCCGAGGCGCACACGCTTCTCAGGGTTCGCCTTGATCTTGTAAATCCGGCCCATGCAACCGCAGTGGGGGCATACCGGGCCTTCCGGCCAGATGATGGCTTCCAGCTTCGCGTATGCCGCCGCTTCATCGTGGAAGTATGCCTTGGACAGAATGGACATCGCCTTGCTCCTTTGATGCCCTGAATATAGGGGAGATCGAATGGGTTTGCAAGGTATATAATCCCCCTCTCTGGGGACACCTCTTCGGCAGCTGGGGCAGGACCGATACCAACGGCAACGCCGCCGCGATCGACCGCGATCTCTACGGCTTCATCGGCGGCGCTGACCGCGAGATATCGCCGGGTGTCCGCGCCGGCTTCGCGCTCGGCTATGCCCGCGCGGGCTATGATGTCACGGCGCGCGCATCCGCGGGCGATTCCGACAATTTCCACGTCGCGGCCTATGCGGGCACGGCGCTCGGCGATGCCGCCCTCAAGGGCCTCGTCACCTATGGCTATGGCAGGGCCGATACGCAGCGCCGCGTGGTCGTCGGCGGGCTGACGAATGATCTCACGGCAAGCTACGGGACGCACACCTTCCAGGCGGCGACGGAAGCAAGCCTTGATTTCGACCGGGGCGCGCTGACGCTGACCCCCTTCGCCGGTCTTGCCGGGATCCATATCGAGACCGAAGGCTTTACCGAAACGGGCGGCCCTGCCGCGCTGACAGTCGGCTCGGCCTCCAGCACCATCGGCGTCTCGACGCTCGGCCTGCGTTTGCAGCATGAGGCGGGCGGCATCAGCCTCGGCGGTGCGGCGGCGTGGCGCCATGCCTTCGGCGATGTCGAGCCGGCCTTAAGCGTCGCCTTCGCCTCCGCGCCCGCTTCGGCCTTTACCGTGCGGGGCACGCCGATCTCTGAAAATGTGCTGGCGCTTGATCTCTCGGTCGGCGCGCGGCTGGGCGAGGGCGCGACGCTCACCTTCGGCTATGCCGGGGAGCTTGCCTCGGATGCGCGCAATCATGGCGCAAGGGCGGAGCTTCGCTTCACCTTCTGACTCCCGATTGCCGGGCCGCAGGCGGGGGTAATTCCCCGTTTGCGGCCCGGCACCGGCCAATCTGTCACCTTCCCATTGCCTTCCGGCTCCCCGCGCCGCATAACCTGCGCCAGAGCCATCAGGCGCCAAAGTGACGGAATTCTGCAATGGACCAGCCGCAAAACCGCGTTTTCTCGGGCGTTCAGCCCACCGGCAATCTGCATCTCGGCAATTATCTGGGCGCGATCCGCAATTTCGTGAGCCTTCAGGACACTCACGAATGCGTCTATTGCGTCGTGGATATGCACGCGATCACGGTCTGGCAGGACCCTAAGGAACTCGCCGCGAATACGCGCGAAGTCGCCGCCGCCTATATCGCCGCCGGTATCGACCCCGAGCGCCATGTTGTGTTCAACCAGTCCAAGGTGGCCGCCCATGCGGAACTTGCCTGGATACTGAATTGTGTCGCGCGCATCGGCTGGCTCAACCGCATGACGCAGTTCAAGGACAAGGCAGGCAAGAACCGCGAACAGGCAAGCGTCGGGCTTTATGCCTATCCGGTGCTGATGGCTGCCGACATTCTCGTCTATCACGCAACCCATGTGCCGGTCGGCGAAGACCAGAAGCAGCATCTGGAGCTTGCCCGCGACACGGCGCAGAAGTTCAACAATGACTTCTCCGTGCCGGATTTCTTCCCGCAGCCCGAGCCCCTCATCATGGGTCCGGCCACGCGCGTCATGTCGCTGCGCGACGGCACGAAGAAAATGTCGAAGTCAGACCCGTCGGACCTCTCCCGCATCACCATGCGCGACAGCGCAGATGACATCGCGAAGAAAATCCGCAAGGCCCAGACCGATCCCGACCCCCTGCCCGAAACGGTGGAAGGGCTGGAGGGCCGTCCGGGGGCCGATAATCTCGTCGGCATCTATGCCGCGCTTGCGGGCAAGACCAAGGCGGAAGTGCTGGCGGAGTTCGCGGGCGCGCAATTCTCGACCTTCAAGCCCGCGCTTGTGGACCTTGCGGTCGAGAAGCTCTCGCCCATCACCGGCGAAATGCAGCGCCTGATGGGCGATCCGGGCTATATTGATGCCGTGCTCGCAAGGGGCGCGGAGAGGGCGCGCGCCATCGCCGACCCGATTGTTGCCCGCACACGCGAGATTGTCGGCTTCATCTGAGGGGTGCCAGTGCGGGCACCGGCTTGACCGGCGCGCGCGAAGACCCATCTAGTGAAGAGCCTTCGCCCGAAGGAACGATCCGGAGGAATGCCTGCCCATGTCTCTTTCTGCCCGCCTGACGGAGTGGCGCGAAAAGATCCGCCATCGCTGGATGTATCGGCGGGGAGACGGCTCTGCCGCTCCCGCAGCAGGGGGCGGCGCGGCGGCGGGAGCGGGTGGCGCGAGCTTCTTCGCATGGGTAAACGAGCCCGGCATCGGCAGGCTCGTAAAGCGTATCGGCCTCGCCATCCTTCTCATCATCCTGCTCTATTACCCGATCGGCATGATGATCGTTCACAAGGTGGATGATGATCTGGACTTTGCGCCTCCGGCGCTGGGCGCGGAAAGCGGCAGCCATGCGGTTGCCTATGCCGCCGCGCTGATCGACCGCGAAGTGAACCGGAACGGCTGGACCGCGAACGACCCCTTCTTCATGCCGGGCGTGGCTCTCGACAATATGCCGAATTTCCAGCAGGGCATGATGTCGGCGCTGGCGCGTTTTGGCTTCGAACTGACAGACCAGCTTGGCCGCGCTCGTGGCTCTTCGGAGGCTGACCCGGACCTTCAGCGCGCGGCGGGCCTGCTGCAATATCCCGGCAACGTCTGGATCTGGAATCCGAGCGTCTCGCTCGCGCCCCGCGCCAGTTCGGAATCGCAATATCGCGATGCGCGCACGCGGCTCCTCGCCTATAACGCGCGGCTTGCCGCTGGCAATGCGGTGTTCGATGTGCGCGCCGACAATCTGCTCGCCACGCTGGAGCGTTTCGCCTCCGACCTCGGTTCGTCGTCTGCCCTGATCGACAGGCATCTTGCTGAAAAGGCGGGCAGCTTTTTCGACGGTGAGGCCGACGATATTTTCTACTTCACCAAGGGCAAGCTCTATGGCTACCACATGGTACTGCGTGGCCTCGGCACGGATTTCGACCGCGTGATTGCAGAACGCAATCTGCAAAAGCCCTGGGCCGAAATGATGGAAAGCTTCCACCGCGCCGCCACGCTCGACCCCTGGGTCGTGACAAACGGCGCGCTGGACGCCCAATTCCAACCCAACCACCTCGCCGCCCAAGGCTTCTATTTGCTCCGCGCACGGACGCAGTTGCGCGAGATCGCGAATATCTTGTTGAAGTAATTTCTGCGAACCTGACCCTTAAAGTGCGCTACGCTTTCAAGAATCGAACTACCACTTCGGCCAAACTATCCCAGAGGGACATCAAGTGTTCTGGGGAAGGGGCAAAGTTTGGTGAATGAACATATCTGTTGAGGGTGTCAGCCGAAACGAGCTTGTCTCCCTGTTTAAACTTCCTAATCACGTCCATCTGCTTGGCATCAATTTCGCCTGCTTGCTGAAGGTGATGCGCGGCCTTTTCGAACTTCGTCGCAAGTTTGTCATTCTCGTGGACCAAGACGCCTGCTTGCTTGATGTAATTTTCTACTGATAGTTCGATAAGTACTCGTAGCAAAACGGAAATGGCATTCGGGTGCTTCTTTAGCTCCAGGTAAAATTGCAATTCCTCCCAGATCTGATGGTGGCGTTGTAACCGCCCGGGCCAAATCAATCCGAAATCTTTTTGGGGTATTAGCGTGCTCCGAATAGAGGGCTTCGCATGGCTCACGGGTTTCGCCTTAGCTTCTTTGCTTCTTGTCTTGGCAACGACAGCGCGTGAAATCTTAGCAGCTGGGTCCGGCAGAAAACCTGCTTCTTCTAATTTATCCAAGTATTGTTTCGTGTCGTCTTTATCCCAGATGTCACCGAGCACGACGTGTCGATGAGCTAGGTCGTTGGCAATTCGAGCCAAAGCTGCAAGCGAAGCTTCCTCATCGTGGGTGAACTCGAAACGACCATTCTTCGTGCTGAACCCAACTCGCTCCCGATAAGGTTCTGCTGAAAGCAAACGATTCATCGTTGAACGTGGAATTTGGCGGCCCGCGGGCAGGAGGTTCGCAATCGCAAGGCGTTTCTCTACTTCATCGGCAACGTTAAGACGACCTCCTTTGCCGGTGCGTTCGACGAACGTCGCCTTCATCCG
>NZ_JBATWS010000380.1:0-4933 GCF_049672805.1 Parvibaculum sp. | reverse complement strand
CCTGAAATGATGGCGACACATCTGCCTTCGGCCTTTGCCTTCAAGGCGCGTGCGGCATGTTCTTCTGCGAGGGTGCGGGCTTCTCCCTCGATGCCATCACCCAGCGCCACGGGTTCATAACCTGCCGCCCGGGCAAGGGCTGCTGCAGCGCCGAGCGAGGCGCTGCCACTTGCAACGAGACGATATTGTGCGCGGGAGAAAATCTCGTCACCGGGCTTCGGCGTTTCGGGAAGGACTGCAATCCTGTCGCGTAACTCCGCCGGTATTGCTGGTTGCAGGCTGTCCAGTATGGCGAGCACGCGCGCTTTCGAGGTCGTGTCGGGAACGGTCGGGCCTGAGGCAATCGTGCTCGGGTCGTCGCCTGCCACATCCGAGATGGCGAGGGTCAGCGAGCGCGAGGGGTGGATCGCGCCTGCAAGCCTGCCTCCCTTGATGCGAGAGACATGTTTGCGAACGGCGTTGATGTCGCCAATCGGTTTGCCGGAAGCGAGCAGGGCGCGGGTGAGCAGGATTTCATCATCGAGTGTCAGGCCGGTCATGGGCTGCACGGTGAGTGCGGAGCCGCCACCGGACAGAAGCACCAGCACAAAATCTTCCGGCCCCGCCCATTCGGCAAGGCGGAGCAGGCGGCGTGATCCTGCTTCTCCCGCTGCATCGGGAATCGGATGGCCGCCTTCCAGCACCTCGACATATCGTGTCGGGCGGGCGTGGCCATAGCGGGTGAGGGCAAGGCCTTCGATGTGGGTTCCGGGATGGTGCGTGTCATACCAGTCCTCGGCTGCGGCTGCCATTGCGGCGGCGGCCTTGCCGATGGCGATGATGATGAGGCGCCCGTCTTTTGACGGAGGAGGCGGCGGCAGATGCGGCGGCAGGCAATGGGAGGGCAGCGCCTCGCGCACGGCGGCGTCATAAAGGCGTTTCAGCAGCGCCCTGCTTTGGGAGTCGTTCCGGGCCATGGCTCAGGTATAGTGCGGCCATGCACGAACCGCTACAGCCTGACGCCGCCACCCCACCGCCTTTCGAGCTAGTGAACCCGGAAGGGTCGCCGGATTTCCTCATTGTCTGCGATCACGCGTCCAATGCGCTGCCGCCTGGCTATGGTTCGCTCGGTCTGCCGGAGGCGGAGTTTGCGCGGCATATTGCCTGGGACATTGGCGCAGCGGGTGTTGCGCTCGGGCTTTCAGAGGCGCTTTCCTGCCCGGCGGTGCTGGCGCGCTATTCACGCCTGCTGATTGATCTCAACCGGGGTGAGGATGATCCGACGCTGGTGATGAAGCTGTCGGACGGGGCGATCATTCCCGGCAATCGCGATGTCGATCCTGACCATGATGCGGCGGAATTAGAGCATCGCATTCACACCTTCCATGCCCCTTACCATGCCGCCATTGCTGCGGCGCTCGCTCGCGCGCAAGAGAGCGGGGCCGTGCCCGTCATCGTGTCGGTTCACAGCTTCACGCCGCGCTGGCGGCAGTTTATCCGGCCGTGGGAGACAGGGCTGCTTTGGGATCGCGATGACCGGCTTGTCGGCCCGCTGATGGAAGGGCTTGAACAGGAAGGTTTCACCGTCGGTGATAACGAGCCTTATACGGGCCGCCTTCTCAATGACTGCATGTATCGCCACGGCACCGCAAACGGGCTGCCCCATGTGCTGATCGAGATCAGGCAGGATTTGATCGAGACGAAAGAAGGCCAGCGCGAATGGGCGGCGCGCTATGCGCGGCATCTTCGCGCCGCCGCCTCGCTGCCGGGTATCCGCGAGATACGCAAACCCTGACCGGAACGGGAGAAAGCCATGGATGACGCTACGCGCACTAAAGTTGAAGCCGCTGCCTTTCGTCACCTCGTCTCGCATCTCGGCGCACGACCGGATGTTCAGAATATTGATCTGATGATCCTTGCCGGTTTCTGCCGCAACTGCCTCGCTGACTGGTATCGTGAGGCGGCTGAGGAGAAGGGCGTCTCCCTGTCAAAGGATGAGGCGCGCGAGATCATTTATGGCGAGCCTTTTTCGGAGTGGAAGCGTAAGCACCAGCCGGAAGCAACGCCGGAACAGCTCGCAGCTTTCGAGGCAGCGCGCCGGAAAGGCCACGGATAGGGCCACCATCCCGTTTTCATCCACACCTCTATCCACAGCTTTCTTCGGTAACCATATTGCCCGCCTGCGCCCGGCTCTCTATCGTCGCGGCCCTCGCAGTCATTTGTACAAGTGGAGAGGCCATCATGGCGGACGGTAATACGCCTGCGACTACGGGCGGCGTCGCGCAGGACCAGCTGAGGTCCATCGTCGAGCGTATCGAGCGGCTCGAGGAAGAAAAGGCGGCCATCGCCAACGACATCAAGGAAGTCTATGCCGAAGCCAAAGGCAATGGTTTCGATACGAAGACGCTGCGTCAGGTGATCCGTTTGCGCAAGCAGGACAAGGCAGAGCGTCAGGAGCAGGAGGCGATCCTTGAGCTCTATCTGCATGCGCTCGGCATGATCTGATCCAAAGAGGGCTTGTTGTTTTCTCCCGATTGGCAATACTTGATGCCGGTGTGGTGAGGCGCTCCTCCCGGGGCGCGGCAGAGTAAACGGGAGAAACGCGTGAGGGCGAGTGATCCCGACGCGAAGCCGCAAACAATTCACAACGACAGTGGAGACCGGGCCGCGGCACCTGCCTCACGGTTCGGCGAGGCGGTGGATGCTGTCTATGGCTATGCTTCCGGTCAGTATAACTGGGAAGATCTGATCGAGTTTCTCGCACATCTCGATCACGACATAGAGAAGGGCGTCGCGCCGCCAAGCGTGCTTGCGGCAACGCTGGGCGCGCATCTGCGCCGCGCCGATGAGCTTGCAACGCGGCTTCATGCGGATATGGACGCGCCCGCCCCCGGATATGCGCTTCTTCTTCTCGATGCGGAACGGCGCGTGATCGCCTCCAACGAAGAAGGGCGCGCCTTCTTCTCTTCGATCTTTGCGCGGGTTGAGGCCGGAAAGCGGCTCTCTTTCCATGAGGAGGAACACGCGGTTCTCTTTTCTGATGCGCTCGCCGCGCTTGAGAAGAACGAACCGCCGGCTCCCGTGCTGCTGCGTTTTCTGGACGATGACGGCGAGACGAAATTACCCTGCTATCTCGCGCAGGGTGAGGCGCTTTCGGCGGCGATGCTGCGTGCGGCGGAGTTTGACGGGGAAGAGCATCCTCATTGTGCGCTCATTGCGGCGCCACCCGATGCGGGCACTCAGGTGCTGAATGTCTTTCGGCAGACGCTTGGCCTCACCCTCGCAGAAGCGCGGCTTGCGGCGCGGTTGCGGTTCGGCCTATCGCTCAAGGAAGCAGCGGCCGAGCTTGGTATCTCCGTCAACACGGCACGCAACCAGCTCAAATCCATCTTCGAGAAGCTGGGCGTCAATCGTCAGGCCGATCTTGTACGCCATCTGACGGAGCTTGCCGCGCTCGCCGCGCGAATACGGACGGGCCATCACAATGTGAGCGCGACCGTCACCGCAGCGGAGCGCCGCACGATTGTCTTGCCGGACGGGCGGCTGATTGCATTTCGTGATCTCGGCACGCCGGACGGGGTGCCGGTTTTCATCCTTCATCCGCTGGTGCAGTCGAGCCTGATGCGGCCGCAGGAAGCCGCGATGGCGGGTGAGTGCGGTGTGCGGCTTATCAGCGTCGAGCGTCCGGGCATCGGGCTTTCAACCTATGACCCGGAGGGCACCTACGCTTCCTTTGCAAATGATCTCGCCTCCGTTGCGGATGCGCTCGGCATAGGCAATTTCCATCTGATCGGCTGGGCGTCGGGTGCTCCCTATGCGCTCACGGCCGCGTCGCGGCTTGGCGCACGGGTGAGCCGCCTCGCGCTTGCGACGCCGCGTCTCAATTTCCGCTCGGACCTCGAAGCCACCTCGCCCATGCGGCAGTTTTTCGGAGGGCTGCGCCGCCATCCCTGGATTTTCGAGACGGTATTCTCGATCATGCGGGCGAAGCGTTCGCGCCGGATGCTGCGCCCCATGATCCGCAATTTCGTGGAAACATCAGAGCCGGACCGGCGCCTTTTCGAGCGTGACCCTGCGTTGCTTGATTGCTTTACCGACAGTCTCATTGAAGCAATCGATCGCTCGCATACGGGCATTGTGGCTGAACTCAACTTCTATGCGGCAGAGACACCAGCCGAGACATCCGGCCTCGCGCGGCCCCTGCTTGTCTGGCATGGCCTGGAAGATGAGATGAACAGCATCGCGGATGTGAAGCGTATGCTGGACGGCGCGCCGGTGGAGGCATTTCACGTCGTCGAGGGGCAGGGGCACATGGTCCTTTTCACGAATTTCAAGGAAGTGCTGACCCGGCTCGTTCATGAACCCCATTAACGGGCGTGATGCGCGATTTTATGGGATTCAATCTCTTCCGGCGCGTTATATTTCTCCGGGACGGGCTTTTGGTGGACAAGGCTTTCGGGGGATGATGCGTGTCCGGGCTGGGGTGGATCGACGACAAGCGGGGACGGGAGGAAGGCGGCGCGGCAATGCGTCCTGACCTCGCGGTCGCGCTTGATGCAATCTATGCCTACGCAACCGATCCTGAAAACTGGGAAGAGATGACGACGCTCCTTGCCTATCTCGATGCCGAGGAGGGCAATGAGGAGCTGCACACCGTTATCGAAGGGGTGCGTCAACATCTCACTCGGGCGGAGGCGCTGGCGCATCGCCTGCACGATATGCCGAGCAATGACCCGGACACGACCTATTGCTACATGGTCGTGACGCGGGATTTGCGGATCGCGGATATTTCACCGGCGGTCATTGCGATGCTGCATCCCTATTGCGGTCCGCTCGAAGCAGGACAGCGTCTGCATTTTCTTGAGCCGGAGAACACATCGCGCTTTCGCGCGCTCATGAATGAAGCGGGGAGCGGAAAGGCGGCTGGCGAGAGGCTTTCTCTGCTGCGTCTCGT
>NZ_JBATWS010000379.1:0-3580 GCF_049672805.1 Parvibaculum sp. | reverse complement strand
GGTAAATCCTTGTAAAAATCCAGCGCCTCAGGATTTGCCAGTGCCTCGCGGTTCTTCACCTCGCGGCCATGAACAATGTCGCGCACGGCAAGTTCGGTTATCTTGCCGGACTTGGTGCGCGGAATATCAGCAACCGCAATGATCTTTGCCGGCACATGGCGCGGGGAAGCGCCTGTGCGGATGCGCTCGCGGATGCGCTTTTCCATTGCGGCATCAAGTGCGTGCCCCGGCCTCATCACCACGAAGAGAACCACGCGCACATCGCCCTGCCAGTCCTGCCCGATGGCAAGGGATTCCTGAATTTCGGGCAGTTGCTCGACCTGCGCATAGATTTCCGCCGTGCCGATGCGCACACCACCCGGATTAAGCGTCGCATCCGAGCGGCCATGAATGATGATGCCGCCATGTGGCGTTATTTCCGCAAAGTCGCCGTGACACCAGATTTCAGGGAAACGCTCGAAATAGGCAGCGGTGTACTTTGCGCCGCCCTCATCATTCCAGAAGCCAACCGGCATGGAGGGGAAAGGACGGGTACAGACAAGCTCGCCCTTCTCGCCCGTGACCGGCCTTCCCTCTTCGTCCCACACCTCGACCGCCATGCCGAGGCCTTTTGCCTGAATCTCCCCGCGCCAGACCGGCAAAACAGGGGAGCCGAGCACGAAACAGGAGACGATGTCCGTGCCACCGGAGATGGAGCAGAGCGCCACATCGCTTTTGATGCTGTCATAGACGAAATCAAAACTCTCCGGCACAAGCGGCGAGCCGGTGGAGAGGATCATCCGCATGGAAGAAAGATCATGCGTGTCGCGCGGCGCAAACCCCGCTTTCTTCACGGCATCGATGAATTTTGCGGAGGTGCCGAAAACATTTATTTTCGCCGCATCGATGTAATCGAAAAGAACGCGCTCTGAAGGATGGAAAGGGGAGCCATCATAAAGTGCGAGTGTCGCGCCAGCGGCGAGACCTGAGACAAGCCAGTTCCACATCATCCAGCCGCAGGTCGTGAAGTAGAAAAGCGTCTCGCCCGGCGTGATGTCGCAATGAAGCCGATGTTCCTTCAGATGCTGGATCAGCGTGCCGCCCGCCGAATGGACGATACATTTCGGAATGCCCGTCGTGCCGCTCGAATACATGATGTAGAGCGGATGGGCGAAAGGAAGCCTTGTGAATTGCGGCTCCGTCTCGCTCGTCTGCGAAAGCAGGCTCTCCCATTCCTCCGCCTTCGCCAGTCCCTTCGCACCTTCACCGATGAAAGACACGATGGCCACATGCTCGAGCGAGGGAAGCCCTGAGATGATCTCCGCCAGCTTTTCATGCGCTGGCAGTACCTTGCCCGCATAGCGATAGCCGTCACAGGCGATCAGCACTTTCGGCGTGATCTGCCCAAAGCGATCAAGCACGCCCTTCGCGCCGAAATCAGGCGAGCAGGAGGAGAAGACCGCGCCGATGCTTGCCGCTGCGAGCATCGCGATAATCGTTTCCGGGCAATTCGGCATGAAGGCCGCCACGCGGTCGCCCTGCCCCACGCCCCATGAGCGAAGCACGGAGGCGAACCGCGCCACGTCGCGCCGGAGCGCGGCACGCGAAACGGGTGCCCTGCTCACGCCCTCATTATTGAAGAGAAGCGCCGTCTCCGCGCCATCGCCGTGCAGCAGATTTTCCGCAAAATTGAGTCGTGCTTCGGGGAAGAAACGCGCCTCCCGCATCGTCCGGCCTGCCGCGAGAGGCGTGCTGCCCTTTTCGCCAATCAGGCCGGTAAAATCCCACACCGCATCCCAAAAGGAAGCAGGCTCCGCGACCGACCATTCATGCAGCGCGTCATAGCTCTCAAGCGACACACCATGCCGCTCGCTCACCAGCCGCATGAAGGCTGTCATGCCGGCAGACGCAATCGCCACCGCTGATGGCGACCAGAGAGGTCGATCATCGCTTTTTTCCTGCATGGGCTGCTCCCTCTTCCCGCCGATCCGGCGAAACATTAGGAGCGGCCCGTCAGGCGTTCAAGTCCGATCGGCCTTGCGCCTCCGTCAGCACATTTTCAAATCCAGAGACAGATCAAGACGAACATGGCTATCATGCTGAAGCCATAATTTGTGGTCAGTCTTGGGGAAAATCACAGCCGGAGCGCGCGCCATGTCCCGCCTGATTGCCATTCTCGTCGGTCTTCTTCTCATCATCATCGCCGCTATCATTATCGTACCGATGCTCATTCCGATGGAGACCTACAAGAATCAGGTCGTGAGCCTCGTGAAAGAACAGACAGGACGCGACCTTCGGATCGATGGCGATATCGGGCTTTCCTTCTTCCCGAATATCGGCGTCTCGCTCGAGAATGTGGGTCTTTCCAATGCCGAATGGGCAAAAGAAGGCGAGATGGCCTCCATGCAGGAAATGCGGGTGGCGTTGAAGCTGATCCCGCTTTTCAGCGGCAATGTGGAAGTGGACAGCTTTGTGCTGGTTGATCCCGTCATCCATCTCGAAGTGCGGCGCGACGGCACGCCCAACTGGCAGTTTGAAACGGCGAACGCGTCCGCTCAGGCGCAGGCAGCGAGTGCTGATGCGGCAGGCGGCGGAAGCGGGTTGAGCGGACTTCGGCTGGGCGATGTGTCGATCCGCAACGGCACCGCCACCTATCGCAATGCGCAGACAGGTGCCAGCTATGCGGCGGAGCAGGTGAATCTCGATCTCGTCATGCCGGGCCTCGACGATCCTTTCGTGGCCGACGGGTCACTCGTCTGGAATGGCGACAAGATCGACATTGATCTCAAGGCGGATCGCCCGCGCGCGCTGACAGAAGGCGGCGAAACGCCCGTCGTGCTTGATATCAAGGCACCGCGCATAAAGGCGAATTACAGCGGCACACTGAAACCGCTTGATGGTGTTGCCTTTGCCGGCAATGTCACGCTTGGCGTGCCCTCCGTGCGTGAGCTTGCGGCCTGGATCGGCAGCCCTATGCCTGCGGGCGAAGGTTTCGGCGCGCTCGACATTACCGGCAAGGTGAGTGGCAGCGGTGATGACTACCGCTTCACCGATGCGGTGATCGGCTTTGACGGAATGAATGCGGCCGGCAATCTCTCAGCCAACCTTGCCGGTGCGCGGCCGAGCCTCAAGGGCAATCTCGCCGTTGACCGGATCAATGTGAACACCTATCTCGGCGAAGATGCGCACCGCCCGTCTGGCGGCGGCAGCGGCACGGCAGGCGGCGATGACGGCTGGAGCACGGAGCCTCTCGACTTTTCTGGCCTCAAGGCGGTGAATGCCGATTTTGATTTCTCCACGGAAGAAATTCTTCTTCAGAACCTCACCATCGGTGCGAGCGCGCTCAAGCTCAAACTCACCAATGGCGTGCTGAATGCCCATCTCTCAAAGTTCAATCTTTATGACGGTGCTGGCTCCGGCACGCTGACGGTCAATGGTGCGGGCGCTGCGCCGCAGGTCAGTGCTAACTTCAAGCTCGCCGGTCTTTCCGCCGAGCCCTTCCTCACCGATGCGGTAGATTTCAAGCGGCTTCAGGGGCACATGGCGATCGATCTTGCCGTGACAAGCACCGGCCGTTCGCAGCGGGACATGGTGTCGGCGC
>NZ_JBATWS010000378.1:0-4202 GCF_049672805.1 Parvibaculum sp. | reverse complement strand
GCTTCTCTGGGGTACGCTTTACATTTCCTTTGTGGCACTTCTCGTTGCCGTTCCCATCGGCCTCTTTGCTGCAATCTACATGGCGGAATATGCAAGCAGCCGCGTGCGTGCGGTGGTGAAGCCGCTGCTCGAAATCCTCGCGGGCATCCCGACCATCGTATATGGCTTCTTTGCGCTGGTGACTTTCGGCCCGCTGCTGCATCAGCTCGGTATTCTCGTGAATTACGAGATTTCGGCGTCGAGCGTGCTCACCGCCGGTATCGTCATGGGCATCATGATCATCCCCTTCGTGTCATCGCTTTCAGATGACATCATCACCGCCGTGCCGCAGTCCCTGCGCGAAGGGTCTTACGGGCTTGGGGCCACGCAATCGGAAACCATCAAACAAGTTGTCATGCCGGCAGCCCTTCCCGGTGTGGTGGGTGCCGTGCTTCTCGCCGCGTCCCGCGCCATTGGCGAGACGATGATCGTGGTGCTTGCCGCAGGCATCGCCGCCAATATCACGCTCAACCCGGGTGAGCCTGTCACCACCATCACCGTGAAGATCGTGAGCCAGCTCACAGGCGATCTGGAGTTCAACAGCCCGCAGACGCTGGTTGCCTTCGCGCTTGGCCTGACGCTTTTCGTCATCACGCTCGGCCTTAACGTCTTCGCGCTTTATGTCGTGCGCAAATACAGGGAACAATACGAATGAGCGACGATACGTCCATCGCAGCTCATCATGCTGCGCGAAAGGCGCGGACGAAGAAGCGCTATGCGGCAGAAAGGCGGTTCCGCCTCTATGGTGTTCTGGCAATTCTGAGCGCGCTGGGTTTTCTCGCCTTCCTGTTCACCTCGATCATCGGCAATGGCTGGTCTGCCTTCCTTCAGACGAGCATCCGCCTCGACATCCATTTCGATGAGCAGGTGATCGATCCTTCCGGCGCGCGGGCTGACATGCAGCTTCGCACCGCGAACTATCAGCGTCTCGCCCGCGAGGCGCTCGCGGCGCGCCTCGGCATTGATGCGGATGATCGCACCGCCGCGCGCGACATGAATGCGCTTCTTTCGCGCGGTGTCGTCGTGCAGCTTCGCGATATGGTACTCGATGATGCTGCGATCATTGGCCAGACAGCGTCTGTCTGGCTTCTCGCAAGCGGTAATGTCGATTCCCTGATGAAAGGGTCAATCGACCGTGCAACACCGGAAGCCCGTCGCCAGTTGAATGACAGGCAAGTCGGCTGGATCGACCAACTCGCTGCCGATGGTGGCCTCAAGAAACGCTTCAATACCGGCCTTTTCGTCAACGGTGCATCGAGCCAGCCCGAAACAGCCGGTGTCGGCGTCGCGCTGATCGGCTCCTTCTTCATGATGTTGACGGTGGTTGTGCTTGCCGTGCCGCTCGGCGTGGCAGCCGCACTTTACCTGGAAGAATTTGCGCCGAAGAACCGCCTGACCGATCTCATCGAAGTGAACATCAACAATCTGGCAGCCGTGCCATCGATTGTGTTCGGCCTGCTCGGCCTCGCCGTCTTTATCAACTTCTTCGGCCTGCCGCGCTCCGCCGCGCTGGTCGGCGGCCTTGTGCTGACATTGATGACGTTGCCCACCATCATCATCGCAACGCGGGCAGCAATTCGCGCCGTGCCACCTTCGATCCGCGAGGCGGCGCTCGGTGTTGGCGCATCGAGGATGCAGACTGTTTTCCATCACGTCCTGCCGCTTGCCATGCCGGGCATCATGACGGGTACGATCATCGGTCTTGTGCAGGCGCTTGGGGAAACAGCACCGCTTCTGATGATCGGCCTCGTTGCTTTCGTGGTGGATTACCCGACCACGCCGCTTGAGCCTTCGACGGCGCTGCCTGTGCAAATCTATATGTGGGCGACCGCTGCCGAGCGCGGCTTTGTCGAGCGTACGGCAGGTGCCACGATCATCCTTCTCGGTTTTCTTATTGTCATGAATGCGACTGCCGTAATCCTGCGCAGGAGGTTTGAGAGAAAATGGTAGATATTGCCTTGCAAGAAGGAGCGACAGCGCTTGCCGGAGCACCGGCCCTGACCGCACACCTGCCAGCAGAGGGGCAGGTGAAGATCGCGGGCGAGAATGTGCGCGTCTTCTATGGCGCCAAGCAGGCCCTTTTCGATGTGAACCTCAATGTGGGCGCACGTCAGATAACGGCGCTGATCGGCCCGTCCGGTTGTGGCAAATCCACTTTCCTGCGCTGCCTCAACCGCATGAATGATGTGATCCCTTCCTGCCGGGTGGAGGGGAAGATCACGCTGGATGGGGAGGATGTTTACTCCCCCCATATCGACGTGGTGGAGCTTCGCGCCCGTGTCGGCATGGTGTTCCAGAAGCCGAACCCGTTTCCGAAGTCGATCTATGACAACATTGCCTATGGACCGCGCATTCACGGCTTCGCCACGCGCCGCTCCGACCTCGATGAGATCGTGGAGACGGCTTTGCAGAAGGCGAGCCTCTGGAACGAGGTAAAGGATCGCCTGCGCGAACCCGGTACTGGTCTTTCAGGGGGGCAGCAGCAGCGGCTCTGCATTGCGCGCGCCATTGCCGTGAAACCGGAAGTGATCCTGATGGACGAGCCCTGCTCGGCGCTTGATCCCATCGCGACGGCGAAAATCGAAGAGCTGATGGACGAGCTGCGGCGCGATTACACCATCGTCATCGTGACACATTCGATGCAGCAGGCAGCGCGTGTCTCGCAGCGCACGGCTTTCTTCCATCTTGGCAAGCTTGTCGAGGAAGGCGAGACGGAACGCATCTTCACCAATCCGCGTGACAAGCGCACGCAGGACTACATCACCGGCCGCTTCGGTTGAACGAACAGGAGAACAGGCTGTGACACAGCATATTGTGAGATCATTCCAGGAGGAGCTTGACGGGCTCGCTGCACGCATTGCCCAGATGGGCGGGCTGACGGAAGCGCAGCTTGCAGCCGCCATTGAAGCGGTAGCGCGCCGGGATGGCGAGCTTGCCGAGCGCACCGTTCAGGAAGACAAGCGCGTTGACCAGATGGAAAGGGAGATCGAAGAACACGCGGTGCGCCTCATCGCGCTGCGTCAGCCTGTGGCAACCGATCTTCGCGAAGCCATTTCCGCGATCAAGATTTCAACCGATCTTGAGCGCATCGGCGATCTCGCAAAGAACATCGCCAAGCGCGCCATCGTGCTGAAGGATTTTGACGGCTCGACCCGGCTCATACAGGGCATTTCGCGGATGGGACATCTCGCCCAGACGCAGCTCAAGCATGTGCTGGACGCCTATTCAAACCGTGAAGCAAGTGTGGCGATGGAAGTGTGGCGCGAAGATGAAGAAATCGATGCCATGTACAATTCCGTCTTCCGCGAATTGCTGACTTATATGATGGAAGACCCGCGCACCATCGGCATCTCCACCCATCTTCTGTTCGTGGCAAAGAACATCGAACGCATCGGTGACCACGCAACGAATATTGCGGAGACTGTGAGCTACCTCGTCACTGGTGAATGGGTGAACGACACACGCCCGAAAAGCGACACGACCAGCACTACGGCTGTGAAGAGGGAAGGCTGAGGAACGCGGCATGAAACCGACCGTCATGATCGTCGAGGACGAAGACGCGCTCTCAACGTTGCTTCAATATAATCTCGACAAGGAAGGCTACACCGTCGTCGCCGCGGGCGATGGCGAAGAAGCATCTCTTCTCGCCCGGGAAGTGACGCCCGACCTCATACTGCTTGACTGGATGCTGCCGAGTATTTCCGGTATCGAGCTTTGCCGCCGTCTGCGCGGGCGTCCTGAAACGCGGAACGTGCCGATCATCATGATCACCGCGCGCGGCGAGGAAGCGGATCGCATCCGCGGCCTTGATACGGGTGCGGATGATTATGTGACGAAGCCCTTCTCCATGACGGAGCTGCTCGCCCGCATCCGCGCGGTCATGCGCCGCATCCGCCCCGCGCTGACAGATGACCTCGTAACCTTTGGCGACATCGTGATCGACCGCGCCGCGCATCGCGTGCGTCGTGGCGAGCGGGAAGTGCATCTTGGCCCTACCGAGTATCGCCTGCTCGATCATCTGATCCAGCATCCGGGCCGCGTCTTCAGCCGCGAGCAGCTTCTCGATGCTGTCTGGGGGTCGGATGTCTATGTGGAAGCTCGCACGGTGGATGTGCATGTCGGACGGTTGCGCAAAGCGCTGAACCAGAAGGGCGAGCGTGACC
>NZ_JBATWS010000377.1:0-1506 GCF_049672805.1 Parvibaculum sp. | reverse complement strand
CCTCGATGCTGGGGAAGCGGATCGGATAGCCGTATTCCACATGCCAGTCGTTGGTGACATGGAGGTGGCCGTCCGAGCACAGGCTGATGTCGGTGCTGGTGCCGCCCATGTCGAGGCTGATGGAGTTCTTGTAGCCCGCCAGTTCGGAGATGAAGCGGCTGGCTATGGCGCCTGCGGCGATACCGGATGCGGCAAGGCGCGCGGCGAACTTCGTGGCGCCCTTGGCGGTCATGACGCCGCCACCCGAATGCAGCAACAGCACCTCGCCATTATAGCCGCCCTTCTGCATGCGGCCCTCCAGCTCGGCGCCGTAAAGTCCCGCGACCGGGCCGAGTACGGTGTTGGCAACCGTGGTGTTGAAGCGCTCGTGCTCGAAGATCTCGGGCATGATGTCGCTCGACAACGAGATCGTCAGCCCCGGAAGCTCCTTCAGCAGGATGTCGCGCATCCGCTGCTCGTTGGCCGGGTTCATGAACGAGTTCACGAAGCAGATGGCGACATTATCCACCTTGCGCTTCTTGATCACGCGGGCAAGCTCGCGTGCCTCGGCCTCGTCAACCTCCTCGATGATTTTGCCGGAATAGTCGATGCGTTCCGTCACCACCAGCCGGTCGCGCCTCGGCAGATAGGGCGGCGCCATCTCCTTGTAGGTGTCCCAGAGATCGTCGCGCGTACCACGCCTGATCTCGATCACGTCGCGGAAGCCCTTGGTAGTGATCATCAGCGCCTTGGGAAAGCGCCTTGTGATCAGTGCGTTCGTCGCCAGCGTCGTGCCGTGCGAAAACAAGATGATGTCCTTCAGCGCCACGCCGCCCGCATCGATCCCCCTCAGCACGCCGTCGATCGGATCGGGCGTGGTCGGCGTCTTGGCGACATGTATCTTGCCAGACGCCTCGTTCAGGATGCACACATCGGTGAATGTGCCCCCGACATCGCAGGCAACGCGCACTGCAGGTCCTTCGTTCACTTGCGCAGTCATTGGTACTCTCTCCTCCATTCGACCAGCGAAAACAGGCAAATCTGCCCCGGGCCCGCACCACGGCGTGGCGCAGGTTGTAGTGCTTGAAAGATCCGCAGCCCTGGATGCGGGCGCGGCCCCAACGTCGGCATCTCCCGACGCCGTTCAGTATGTTGATGTTTCGGATAGCTTCGTTGCTAGCGGCAAAAGCTCACGCCAAGTAACCGAGAAACTCGGCCACCAAGTAGTCCTAAACAAACAAAAGCTCCCGCAGGACTTATCCTTACGAGAGCTGCGTTGCTCATATAAAGCCGCACCAGTGCGACAAATTTACTCTTGCTCATATATATCATTCTGTCAATCGTCGATTCTCACAAAAGCATCGAGGCCAATGCGCAATGCGGCGCGCGGCCGATTGTGCGGCTGGCTTTAAAGACCCTCCGCACACATTTCCGGAAAATTTCCAAACAAACCCATCAATCAGGAGGTGAACTGTGTCCAGAAACCATGAATTGCCGCCATCCGAAAAAGATTCCGTGATGTACGGC
>NZ_JBATWS010000376.1:0-3410 GCF_049672805.1 Parvibaculum sp. | reverse complement strand
GCCTGATTTCGGTCAGCTCATGCTGGTTACGATGGTGTTTGGCGCCATGTTCTTCATGGCAGGTCTCTCCTGGTTCTGGATCGGTTCGCTTTCAGCCCTGGCAGTGGTCGGCGCCTTTGTTGCCTATTCGGCGATGCCGCATGTGGCAAGCCGTGTGGACCGCTTCCTGAACCCGGAATCGGGCGACACCTATCAGGTGGATCGCGCGCTTGATGCGGTTCACGCGGGCGGCTTCTTTGGTCGCGGGCCGGGCGAAGGCATCGTGAAGCGCATTTTGCCGGACGCGCATACGGATTTCATTTTTGCGGTCGTGGCGGAGGAGTATGGCGTCATTGTCGGTCTCCTCATCATCGGGATTTTTGCCTTCATCGTCATTCGCACCCTGCGCCATGCGATGGACGAGCATGATCTCTTCGTGCAATTTGCGACTTGCGGCCTTGTTGCCCAGTTCGGCTTTCAGGCGCTGATCAACATGGGGGTGAATGTGAACCTCATGCCGGCCAAGGGCATGACGCTGCCTTTCATTTCCTATGGCGGTTCCTCGCTTCTCGCGCTTGCCTTCTCGATGGGCATGTTGCTCGCGCTGACGCGCCGCCGCGCGGGTGCCAATGTGGCCGCGCCGAATGGAAGGGGGATCAACGCATGAAGCGCCATCCTTCCGGTCCCATTGTCATCGCTGCTGGTGGAACGGGCGGGCATCTCTTTCCCGGTCAGGCGCTTGCGCAGGAACTGCGCCGCCGTGGCCGCAAGATCGTATTGATGACAGATGAGCGTGTGCAGCGTTTCGACAAGCTGTTTCCCGAGGCAGATATTTTCGAAGTGCCGTCCGCGACGCCTTCCGGTGGCGGGCTTGTCGGCATGGTGAAAGCCGTGCCCTCCATCATTGCGGGTATCGCGAGGAGCATCGCTGTTCTGCAGCGGGTGAAGCCTGCCGCGTTGATCGGCTTTGGCGGTTATCCGACGCTGCCGCCCGTTGCCGCCGCGATTGTGCGCGGTGTGCCATGCTGCGTGCATGAGCAGAATGCTGTGCTTGGCCGTGTGAACCGGCTTGTTGCGCCGCATGTTCATGCCGTTGCCTCGACCTTCGAGGCGCCGAAGTTTCTCAAGTCGCGGGATGCGAGCAAACTTGTGCTGACGGGCAACCCTGTCCGCGATGCCGTTATCGCGCAGGCAGATCGCCCCTATCAGGCACCGCAGAGTAACGGGCTGTTTCATCTTCTCGTCTTTGGCGGCAGCCAGGGCGCGCGGGTGATGAGCGATGTCGTGCCGGGCGCCCTTGCGCTTCTGCCGCAGGAAATGCGCGCGCGCCTTCGTGTGGTGCAGCAGGCGCGGCCTGAAGATATCGAGCGTGTGCGCGGCATCTATGAAGAAGCGGGCATTGCGGCAGAGCTTGCTTCCTTCTTTGACGATATGCCGGAGCGCATCGCGGCTGCGCATCTTGTCATTGGCCGGTCGGGCGCTTCCACGGTGAGCGAGCTTTCGGTGATTGGCCGTCCGGCCATTCTCGTGCCGCTGCCTCATTCGCTTGACAATGACCAGAAGGCGAATGCCGAAAAGTTTGGTTCTGCAGGTGCAGGCTGGATGATCGAACAGAAGGATTTTACTGAAGAGATGCTGTCGAGCCGCTTGCAAACGCTGTTCAACAATTCAGGCGAACTTGTCGCCGCCGCGCAAGCCGCGAAGAAGATGGGGCAGCCGCAAGCCGTGCGCGAACTTGCCAATCTCGTCGAAGCGCTGGGGCGCGGGGATTATCACCCGCTGCGTGATCGTGCCGCAAAGAATGCTGCCATTGAAAGCGGTTCCACCAATCTCAACTTTGCTGCGGGAGGTGCATGATGCGTCCGGCACCACTCGATATAGGCACCATCCATTTTGTTGGTATTGGCGGCATCGGCATGAGCGGCATTGCCGAAGTCATGCACAATCTTGGCTACAAGGTGCAGGGCAGCGATCTCTCCGAGAGCGCGACCGTGAAGCGGCTCAAGGGGCTCGGCGTAAAGGTCTTTATCGGCCAGAAGGCGGAGAACCTGAAGGATGCGCAGGTGGTCGTCGTGTCATCGGCGATCAAGGCCGACAATCCTGAACTGATGGAAGCGCGGGCACGCTTCCTTCCCGTGGTGCGCCGCGCGGAAATGCTGGCAGAGCTGATGCGCCTCAAGAGCTGCGTCGCGATTGCAGGCACTCACGGCAAGACGACGACCACCTCGCTTGTTGCGGCCATTCTCGACAAGGCGGGTCTCGATCCGACTGTCATCAATGGCGGCATCATCAACGCCTATGGCACCAATGCGCGGCTTGGTGAAGGCGAATGGATGGTGGTGGAGGCTGACGAGTCAGACGGCACTTTCGTCAAGCTGCCTGCAACCATTGCCATCGTCACCAATATCGATCCCGAGCATCTCGATTATTACGGCACGTTTGATGCGGCGAAGGATGCCTTCCTGACCTTTATCGAGAATGTGCCGTTCTATGGCGCGGCGGTCATGTGCATCGACCATCCGGAGGTGCAAGCGCTGATCGGCCGCGTGCGCGACCGCCGCATCGTGACCTATGGCACGAACCCGCAGGCCGATATTCGCGCCACCAATGCGCGTGTTGAAGGCAAGTTCAACGTCTTCGATGTCACGATCACGGATCGCAAGACGGGCGCGAAGCGCGAGATGAATGCCGTGCGTCTTGCCATGCATGGCACGCATAACATGCTGAACAGCCTTGCTGCCATTGGCGTCGCCCTGCAAATGGGCATTGGCGATGAGGGCATTCGGGGTGCGCTGGAAGGCTTTGGCGGTGTGAAGCGGCGTTTCACCCATGTAGGCGAGTGGAACGGCGTCAATCTCTATGATGATTATGGCCATCACCCGGTCGAGATTGCCGCTGTGTTGCAGGCGGCCCGTTCTGCCACGCAGGGACGCACCATCGCCGTGGTGCAACCGCATCGCTATACGCGACTTCACAATCTCTTCGATGAGTTCTGCTCCTGCTTCAACGATGCCGATACGGTGATCGTTGCGGATGTTTATGAAGCGGGCGAAAAGCCGATCGAGGGCGCGAACCGGGATGCGCTGGTGGAAGGGCTGCGCGACCGTGGCCACCGCGATGTCATGCCCCTTGAAAACCCTGAAGCACTGCCGCGCCTCATTGCCGATATTGCAAAGCCGGGTGATCTCGTTGTCTGCCTCGGCGCAGGCAGCATCACCTATTGGGCGAATGCGCTGGCGGAAGATCTCGCAAAGCTTGGCAAGAAGGGTGCGAAGAAGGCGACCACAGCGAAGTCACCTGAGAAGGCCGCGACGAGGGGGAGGAAGAAATGATGGCTGCCGAAGCCACACGCCCTCTCATTGATCGGTTGCCTTCCGTGCGCGGCGAGCTGGTTGCGGATGCGCCGCTTGCGCCGCTGACCTGGTTCCGTG
>NZ_JBATWS010000375.1:0-9324 GCF_049672805.1 Parvibaculum sp. | reverse complement strand
GTGCGGTGGAGAGATAGCGTTCGGCGGAAGAAGGAACGACGACAACAATCGTCTTGCCCTTCATCTCGGGCCGCGCACCCACTTCCAGCGCCACGGCAATCGCGGCACCCGAAGAAATGCCGCAGGGAATACCTTCAAGCCGCGCCGCCTTGCGCGCATGGTCGAAGGCGGTTTCATTGCCGATGGTGATGATCTCGTCGATCAGCGACTTGTCGAGATTGCCCGGCGCAAAGCCCGCGCCGATGCCCTGGATCATATGCGGGCCGGGCTGGCCGCCGGAAAGCACGGGGCTATCTTCCGGCTCGACCGCGATCATCTTCACGCTCGGCTTCTTTTCTTTCAGCGTGCGGCCAACGCCGGTGAAGGTGCCCGCCGTGCCGATGCCGGCAATGACGACATCAACCTTGCCTTCCGTGTCATTCCAGATTTCTTCCGCCGTGGTCTTGCGGTGAATTTCCGGGTTGGCCGGATTGTCGAACTGCTGCGGCATGACGGAGTTCGGATACTGCGCAAGCAGTTCTTCGGCGCGCGCGATGGCACCCTTCATGCCCTTTTCGCGCGGTGTGAGCTCAAGCTGCGCACCGAGAAGAGCGAGCATCTTGCGGCGCTCCAGCGACATGCTTTCCGGCATGCAGAGAATGAGGCGATAGCCCTTGGCGGCGCAAACAAAGGCAAGCGCAATGCCGGTATTGCCGGAAGTCGGCTCGATGATGACCGTGTTGTCGGTGATCTTGCCCTGACGCTCCAGCGCCTCGATCATCGACACGCCGATGCGGTCTTTCACGCTTGAGAGCGGGTTGAAGAATTCCAGCTTCAGAAGAATATCGGCAACGACGCCCGCATCCTTCGCCATGCGGTTGAGGCGCACCAGCGGCGTGTCACCGATCGTCTCGGTGATGCTGTTGTAGATGCGTCCGCGTCCTGGTTTTTTCGCTTCGCTCATGATGGCCTCCCGGACCTGAATGTGACATGTCACCTGTGGCGCCTGACCCCGGCATCGGGGGCCGTTTCTGCCCTGCTGATATCAGATAGTGAAGTCGGCAACGGGTTTCGAGTTGCCAACGCCAGCTTCTTCCGCCTTGCGGCAAAGGTCTTCGATGGTGATGCCGTCGAGCTTCTCCATCAGTTCAACCTGAACATCCTGCCAGAGCGGTGCAATCACGCGCTCACCAAGCTCGGAAGGCGTTGCGGCTGTCGGCTCGTCAGATGCTTCCATCGCACCAACGACGCGTACCACATCGCCAACCAGAATGCGCCGCCGCTCGCGCGCCAGCGTATATCCGCCGCGCGGGCCGCGCACTCCTTTCAGAATACCGGCATGGACGAGCTGCTGCATCACCTGTTCGAGATAGCGCTGGGGAATGCCCTGCCGCTTGGTGATTTCTTTCGATTGAACCGGGTCTGGCCGCGCATTGATCGCCACATCGACAACCGCTTCGAGGGCGAGCCAGGTTTTCTTGGAAAGTCTCAGCATCCGCCGCTTACCCCTTCATTCCTGTCGAGCCGAAGCCGCCTGCGCCCCGTGCGGTTGCATCAAGCGCTTCCACTTCGTGAAGCTCTGCCTGTGTGACAGGCGCAATGACCATCTGGGCAATCCGCGTTCCACGCTCGATGGTGAAACTTTCCTGCCCGAGATTGATGAGGATCACTTTCACTTCGCCGCGATAGTCGCAGTCGACCGTACCCGGAGAATTGAGAACAGTGACGCCATTCTTCGCAGCAAGGCCGGAGCGCGGACGCACCTGCGCCTCATAACCCTGAGGCAGCGCTATGGCGAGGCCGGTGGGCACCATTGCGCGTTCACCGAAAGTGAGTGTGAGAGGCTCGCCTTCCGGCAGCGCGGCGATGAGGTCCATGCCGGCAGCGCCGTCCGTTTCATAGCGCGGCAGCGGCAAGCCTTCGCTATGCGGCAGTCGCTGCACGCGAATGTCGATCTTCGCAGTCATGCGCTCTTCTCATTGCTGGAGAAATGTTCGGCAATCCGCCGTGCAAGACGCTCGGCAACCGCTTGCTTGGGCAGAAGCGGCCAGTTTTCCTGACCGGCGCCGGTGATGAGATGCACCGTGTTGAGGTCGCCGCCCATCACGCCTGTTGCGGGCGAAACGTCATTTGCAACGATCCAGTCGCAGCGCTTGCGCGCGCGCTTTGACTGCGCGTGCTCGATGACTTTCTCCGTCTCGGCTGCGAAGCCAACCACAAGCGAGGGGCGATTGTTCTGAAGCTGCGACAGCGTTGCGAGAATGTCTGGATTCTCGACAAGCGCGATTTCCGGGGCACCTGCCCCCGGCTGCTTCTTGAGTTTTTGTTCTGCGTCACTCGCCGCGCGCCAGTCCGCCACGGCGGCAGCGCAGATCGCAACATCGGCGGGAAGCGCCGCTTCACAGGCCGCGAGCATTTCGCGCGCCGTCTCGACGCGCTTGACCCGCACGCCGGGCGGATCGGGTAGATTGGTCGGGCCGGAGACAAGCACCGCCTCGGCGCCAAGCCGCGCCACGGCCTGCGCAATCGCATAACCCTGCTTGCCGGACGAACGATTGGCAATATAGCGCACAGGGTCGAGCGGCTCATGCGTCGGCCCGGCGGTGATGAGAATGCGCTTGCCTTTGAGCGGCCCGCCGCCCGGATAGGCAAGCTCGGTGAAATGGCTTTCGATGGCAGCGAGAATTTCCGCAGGCTCCGCCATCCGCCCCGGCCCGTATTCGCCGCAGGCCATGTCGCCCGAATTGGGGCCGACAAAATCAACGCCATCCGCAAGCAGCGTTTCGAAGTTCCGCTGCGTGGCGCGATGGGTCCACATGCGCACATTCATGGCGGGCGCAATCAGCACTTTCTTGTCGGTCGCAAGCAGGGCGGTGCTCGCAAGATCATTGGCAAGCCCGTTCGCCATCTTCGCCATGAGGTCGGCGGTGGCAGGGGCCACGACGAGGAGGTCCGCATCGCGCGACAATTCGATATGGCCCATTTCCGCCTCATCGGTGAGGCTGAAGAGGTCCAGATAGACCTTGTCGCCCGTCAGGCTCGAGACGGAAAGCGGGGTGATGAATTGCTGCGCCGCCGAAGTCAGAATGGCGCGCACCGAGGCCCCGCGCTCGCGCAGGCGGCGGATCAGTTCAAGGCATTTATAGGCTGCGATGCCGCCGCCAATAATGAGCAGCACACGCCGCCCCTGGAGAATATTCTCGCTCAATACCGGTCTCCCGCCTGCAACACGACGCCCTCGCAGGGAGGCGCCCCGGCGAGTTCTGCTGCAATTTACGCGTAAACATAGATATTCACGAGCAATATTTGTAGATCAAAAGCGATTCTTTTTATGCATGGGAAATCGCCCGATCAGAAAATCCTGGTGAGGATCAGGGCGAGCAAGGCTCCGAGCGCCATCCAGAGCAGGGGATGGCCTGAAAAAGCCCGGTTTCCGGCCCGTGAAATCGCTTCCATGGAGGCCGGGTGGAGGCGGATGCCCTCTTCATCGACGCTTTCGGCAAGGAGGCGCGCGGTCCGCTCCGCCTGATCTAGCACTTCCGGCAGGCGGCCCATCACGCGGCCAAGCTGGAGTGCCCCGGCAGCGGCTTCCTCGATCCGCGCTTCCGGCCCCATTTTTTCCATCATCCAGTTCTTCAGCACCGGCTCCGCGCTTTCCCAGATATTGTGATCAGGGTCGAAATAGCGGGCGACGCCTTCCACCACCACCATGGTCTTTTGCAGCAGGATGAGTTCAGGCCGCGTCCGCATGTCGAACTGGTCTGTCACCTGAAAAAGCTGGGCAAGGAGCTTGCCCATCGAAACCTCGCGCGCAGGCCGCCCAAAGACGGGCTCCGCCACGGCGCGGATTGCTTGTGCAAAGGCATGGATGTTTTTCGAGCGCGGTACATAGCCCGCCTCGAAATGGACTTCGGCCACGCGCACATAATCGCGCGTGATAAGGCCATAGAGGATTTCGGCAAGGAAGCGGCGCTCATGCGGCGCGATCCGCCCCATAATGCCAAAATCCACCGCGACGATATTGCCCGCCGCATCAATGAAGAGATTTCCCTGATGCATGTCGGCATGAAACAACCCGTCGCGCATCGCATGCATGAGGAAGGACTGGATGACGATGCGGCCAAGCCGCGCCATGTCATGTCCGGCAGCGATGAGCGCGTCGCGGTCGGCGGCAGGAATGCCGTCGATCCATTCCATCGTTATCACGCGGCGAGAGGTGCGCTCCCAGTCGATGCGCGGCACGCGGAAACCCTTGTCGGCGGCAATATTCTCCGCCATCTCCGACATGGCAGCGGCTTCGAGGCGGAGATCCATCTCGAGCTTCACGCTCTCGGCCAGTGTCTCGACGCTCTCGACAGGGCGCAGCCGTCGCGCAGGCGAATAGCGCCGTTCTATCTGTTCCGCCGCAAAGAAAAAGCTCTCAAGGTCGCGCGCAAACCGCTGCTCGATGCCGGGGCGCAGAACCTTCACAGCCACATCGCGCTCTTCTTCCTCGGCGGTCCGGGCGCGGGTCCGCGCGCGGTGAACCTGCGCTATGGAGGCCGCCGCAATCGGCTCGCTCAGCGAATGGAAGAACTCTTCGACCGGCCCGCCAAGCTCTTCCTCGATGATTGCGCGTGCCTCTTCCAGACCGAAGGGCGGCAGATCATCCTGCAGAAAGGCAAGCTCGCTGGCGAGCTTCGCGCCGATAATGTCGGGCCGCGTGACAAGAAACTGTCCGAGCTTGATATAGGCAGGTCCGAGCGCGGCAAGCGCCATGGCAAGCCTTTCGCCCGCAACAGCGCCTGATGCTTCGGGTGCTGCCTCCCAGGGCAGGCGGATTTTTGCAAGCGGCATCAGCGCCAGCAGCAGCGGCGGCAGTTCGGCACGCAGTTCCAGCGGAAACAGCGCATCATGCCGCCCCAGCACACGGGCCGCGCGCGCAAGCCGGATCGTGGATCGGATGGCTCTCAGCATCTCAGAGGCGCCAGCCGGAATGAAGCGCGGCGACCCCGCCCGTGAGGTTGCGATAGCTGACGCGGCCAAAGCCTGCATCCACGATCATGCGCTTGAATGTCTCCTGATCGGGGAAACGGCGGATACTCTCGACGAGATATTGATAGGGCGCGCCATCGCCTGTCACCCATTCGCCCATGCGGGGAATGGCGGCAAAGGAATAGGCGTCATAGATGCGGTCCATGCCCGGCACCGAAACCTGCGAGAACTCGAGGCAGAGGAAGCGGCCGCCCGGCTTCAGCACGCGGTAGGCTTCCTTCAGCGCGCGGTCGATATGGGTGACATTGCGAATGCCGAAGGCGATCGTATAGGCATCGAAGGAACGGTCGGGAAAAGGCAGCACTTCCGCATTGCCGCAGGCAAACTCTACACGCCCTTCATAGGCCTTTGCCTCGGCGCGGCCGCGACCCACACCCAGCATGTGCCGGTTGATGTCGCAGACCGTCACCTGCGCATTGGGGCCGGCGCGGTCGAGAAAACGGAAGGCGATGTCGCCCGTGCCGCCTGCCACATCGATCAGGTGGAAAGGCCGCTCGCCGCGCGGCGGGTTCAGCCAGTCGATCATGACCTGCTTCCAGGCGCGATGAAGCCCGCCTGACATGAGATCATTCATCAGGTCATAGCGTTCAGCGACCTTCTCGAACACCTCATGGACAAGGCCGACCTTTTCTTCTTCCGCCACCGTGCGAAAGCCGAAATGGGTTTCCTTGCCGGATGTCTCCGGGCGCTCATTCTTTGCCTGTGCATTCATGGGCGGACCATAGCGCGGTGCCGCCAAGGGCGCTACTTTCCATGCCGAATTTCTGAGGACTTCCTTTCCATGCCCGAACTGCCCGAAGTTGAAACCGTCCGTCGCGGCCTCGCGCCTGCGATGGAGGGCCGTGTGATCCGGCATGTGACACAAAGGCGGCCCGATCTGCGCTTTCCCCTGCCCGAGCGTTTCGCCGAGCGCCTGACGGGCCGCCGGATCCGGCATTTGGGGCGCCGCGCGAAATATATCCTCGTCCATCTGGAACCGGAGGCCGCGAAAGGGGCGGACGGCGAAGTCCTCGTCATGCATCTGGGCATGTCCGGGCGCTTCACCATTCATGCCCCGGACGGCCGGTTTGCACCCGGCCTCTTCCACCACGACATGCCGGGCAGCGAGCGGCATGACCATGTCGTGTTCGACATGGAGGACGGCACGCGCATCGTCTATGCCGATCACCGCCGCTTCGGCTTCATGGATCTCGTGTCTGAGGCAGAGCTTGAGACGTGCAGGCATTTTCTGGCGATGGGGCCGGAGCCTCTGGGGAACGAGTTTTCCGCAGCCCTTCTCTCCGAGCGGCTGCGCGGGCGGAAGACACCCATCAAGGCCGCCCTGCTCGACCAGCGCAACGTGGCGGGGCTGGGCAATATCTATGTGTGTGAGGCGCTGTTCCGTTCGGGCCTCTCGCCGAAGCGAAGCGCGGCGAGCGTTGCCGGGCCGGTGCGGGCCGCGCGGCTTGCAGCCGCCATTCGCGCGGTGCTGGAGGATGCCATTGCGGCGGGCGGGTCCACCTTGCGGGATTACGCCCATACGGATGGCGAGCTGGGCTATTTCCAGCATTCCTTCGCCGTTTATGACCGCGAGGGGCAAGCCTGTTCAAAACCCGGCTGTGGCGGTACCGTGAGGCGCATCGTGCAATCCGCGCGCTCCACCTTCTATTGTCCGGCCTGTCAGCGCTAGGCATGAAGGGTGCGGCGGCATTGCCATAACGGCTAAGGGGGCACGGCCATGACATTTCCGGTTCGCGCAAAGGCAGCGGCGCTTTTCGTCGCGGGGCTTCTCGCATTTGCCGCGCCGACATTCGCGGAGCCCGGCTATCTCGCTCTGGTCGAGGACATGCCGCTGATGGCCGGCCTTGCCGAAACAGGGGATGGCGGCGTCATTTTCGACAAGCCCGCAGGCCGGATCGTGCGCAGCGTTGCAGAAGGTGACGTTGCGCCCGCCAGCGTTCGCGCGTTCTATGCGGAAACATTGCCGCAACTGGGCTGGACGCGCGCCGAGGAATATGAACTCATCGGCGAGCTTTTGCTCTTCCGCCGCGAGGGCGAACAGCTCGAAATCCAGATTGTGCCGCTGTCCGACAGCCGGACAGAGGTGCGTTTCTCGATCGCCCCTCACTGATAGTCACGAAGAAACGAACAAAGACACGAGGAGACAGTCATGGCCTACCAGAACATTCTGGTCGAAAAGAAGGGTGCGGTCTGCGTCATCACGCTGAACCGCCCGGATGCGCTCAACGCGCTCAACAAGGCCCTGATGGATGATCTGACGGCGGCGCTTGATGACTGCGAAGCCGATGATGCCGTTCATTGTGTGATCATTACCGGCTCGCAGAAAGCCTTTGCCGCTGGCGCGGACATCAAGGAAATGCAGCCGAAATCCTATATGGATGTCTATAAGGAAGACTTCATCACGGCGAACTGGGAGCGCGTCACGCGCTGCCGCAAGCCGGTGATCGCGGCGGTTGCAGGCTATGCGCTGGGCGGCGGCTGCGAGCTTGCCATGATGTGCGATTTCATCATCGCGGCGGACAATGCGAAGTTCGGCCAGCCTGAAATCAAGCTCGGCGTCATGCCGGGGGCCGGTGGCAGCCAGCGCCTCACCCGTTTCGTCGGCAAGTCGAAGGCGATGGAAATGTGCCTCACGGGCCGCATGATGGATGCGGCGGAAGCCGAGCGCTCGGGGCTTGTGAGCCGCGTGGTGCCGCTCGACTCCCTTCTCGAAGATGCGCTGAAAACGGCGGAAACCATCGCTGAAATGTCGCTTCCCATCGCCATGATGACCAAGGAAAGCGTCAACCGCTCCTACGAAACCACGCTTTCCGAGGGGGTTCGCTTCGAGCGCAGGCTCTTCCACTCCATGTTTGCCACGGAAGACCAGAGCGAAGGCATGGCGGCCTTTATCGAGAAGCGGAAGCCGCAATTCCGCAACCGCTGAGAAAAGCACCGGAAAAGAGGCTTTTCAGGACTCTCTTTCCCGTGGTCTCGCCGGTTGACGAGGCGGGGTCTCACGCGTATAAACCCGGCTTTCAAGGGGTCGGCTTGCGCTTGACGTGCGAGCCGCCTTTCTTTTGACAGCAAGATTTCGCAGTATTATCCAAAGAGTGGATGTGCTGCTGACACAGGGCCCGAAGTTCGATGGCGAATACGAAATCCGCAAAGAAGGCGATCCGCAAGATTGCCGCGCGCACGGAAGTGAACCGCGACCGCCGCAGCCGCATGCGCACCTTCTGCCGCAAGGTTGAAGAAGCAATCGCAAGCGGCGACAAGGCGGCGGCGGAAGCTGCGTTCCGTGCTGCTCAGCCGGAAATCATGCGTGCCGCGCAGAAGGGCGTGATCCACAAGAACACAGCCTCGCGCAAGGTGTCGCGTTTCTCCCAGCGCGTGAAAGCGCTTGGCTGACAGGCACTCTTTCGTCGTCGCCCTTTGACGACGTACCGGTTCGAGACAAGTTGAAGCCCGCGATTCTCTCGCGGGCTTTTGCTTTGTGTGCGTGACGAAATATTTTTGATGCGCTGCAGTTAGATTCTGTACGGAGCATTTCTGCGCAAAAAATAAAAGCGCTACGCAGGCATGTACTTGCGCGTTTCGATGTGTATGTGCGTTGCATGAACCACATCATCTTGCGGTGCGCGAAGCACGTCACAGGGATGAAATTTTTCCGCTGCGGTCGATTCTTCCGCTTGCCTCGGCGGGGGGTAGCCGGTATGTTTAACACTCTCAACGGGGCCAGCGAATACTGCACCTTTAGAGTAAAAATTTAACGAATACTGTATTCGCTCGCTTCGGCCGGGACTAAACCAAGTATCCAGACAGATTATCAGGCGTATGGACGGGGTAATTATCATTGCCCGCGCGTGGACGATCTGTCATGTGCTATCGGCGGGCAGCGATGGCAGGAGGCCTGGACCGGCGGGGTAGTGGGTGAGCGGTAAGAAAGCGGCGGGGTGTTATGTCGGAAAAGATGAAAGGTGGCGTCGTTCCCCAAACCGAGGGCGCGCCCCCGGAGAATTATGCGGGCGACGTCACTCCGGCAGAAGCCTGGCGCGTTCTCAGTGAAAATCCCGATGCGGTGCTGGTCGATGTGCGCACCCGCGCGGAGTGGTCCTTTGTCGGCGTGCCGGACCTTTCGGGTGCGGCCAAGGAGCCGGTGCTGCTCGAATGGCAGCAATATCCGACCATGGCCGTGAATGCCGGTTTCACAGCCGACTTATCCTCCACCCTGGGTGCAGCGCGTAAGAATGCACCTGTTCTGTTCCTCTGCCGGTCCGGTGTGCGGAGCCGGGCGGCGGCGATCGCGATGACGGAGGTGGGATTTACAGC
>NZ_JBATWS010000374.1:0-2065 GCF_049672805.1 Parvibaculum sp. | reverse complement strand
GTTCCATTCCGCTTGAGGATGCGCAGGCCGCCGAAAGTGCGCGCGAGATTGCCGCGCGCTGCACCACACTTGATGAATTGAGAGAGGCGCTTGCTACTTTTGAGGGATGCCCGCTCCGTTATACCGCGAAGAATCTCGTCTTTGCCGACGGCAACCCGCAGGCGCGCCTCATGATGATCGGCGAAGCGCCGGGGCGGGACGAGGATTTGCGGGGCCTGCCCTTTGTGGGCCGTGCGGGCCAGTTGCTCGACAGCATGCTTGCCTCGATCGGGCTTGATCGAAGTTCCGTCTATATCATCAACACGCTGCCCTGGCGCCCGCCGGGCAACCGCACGCCGACACCGGCCGAACATGCGGTCTGCATGCCCTTTGTGGAGCGGCATGTGGAACTGGTGAACCCCGATATCATCGTGCTGCTGGGCGGCGTTTCGGCAAAGCAGATGCTGCACACGGATACAGGCATCATGCGGCTCCGGGGCAAATGGGCGAGCATCAAGGTAGGCGAGCGCGAGGTGCCCGCCCTTCCCACGCTCCACCCTGCCTATCTGTTGCGGCAGCCTGCACAAAAGCGGCTCGCCTGGCGCGATCTGCTCTCTCTCAAGGCCCGCCTTCAGGGTTAACCATTCCGTCCATTTTCGGCACGATTCAACCCTTGCGAGCTTGTTCAGTCTGGCTCACGCGGTAAGATGCCCCCATGAAACGGGGGGCATTTCATCCTTTCGCCGCGCGTGCGGCGGGCCGGGCTGTTTGTGCGGTTGCCATGGCAGCCGCGCTGTTTTTCACATCCGGCGCTCCGGCGAATGCCGATATGCCCCGGCGCGAAGTGCTCGTTGCGGATGCAGGCGGCCAGCGCGCAGCGCGCATCTGGAGCCCCGAAATATTGAGCGGTGCCGACCGCGAAGCCTATCGCAAGCTCTTCACAGCGATGGAGCGCGGGCGTTTTGCGGAAGCAGACAAGCTCACCGCCCAAATCCGCGACAAGCGGCTCATGGGCCATGTGCTCTACATCAAATATATGGGTCCGCACTACACGACCCGGTACGCCGAACTGAAAGACTGGCTCGCGCAATATAATGACCATCCGGGCGCGGCGGATATCTACAAGCTCGCCATGCGCAAGCGCCCGGCTTCTGCCGCCCTGCCCGACAAGCCGCAGCCGCGCCGCTGGCGACAGCCGGTCCATTCCACCTATGCCGTTGATGATGGCGTCAGCGAAGTATCGTCGCCGCGCTTCAAGGAGTTCGATGCCGAGGTGCGCCGGATGCTGCGCACCGAAAGCGCCACACAGGCCGAAGCCTATCTGCGCCGCAAGAATGCCCGCAACCAGTTGAGCGGTGCCGAATTCGACAAGGTGCGCGAGCGCATTCTCGCTTCCTATTTCCTCGAAGGGCAGGACGAGAAAGCCTATCGGCTCGCAACGGAAATCCTGTCAGCGCATATGCGCGAGGTGCCGCTGGCCGATTGGTATGCGGGTCTTGCGGCATGGCGCATGGAAAATCATGCAAGCGCGGCGCGCCATTTTGAACGGCTCAGCAAATCTTCCAGCGTTTCACCCTGGACGAAATCTGCAGGCGGTTTCTGGGCGGCACGCGCCTTCCTTGCGAATGGCGAGCCTGAAAAAGTCGCGCCGATGCTGGAACTCGCTGCGAGCACCGGCGCCACCTTCTACGGCATTCTTGCGACACGCCAGCTGGGCCGCGAACTGAAGATCGACTGGATTGAACCACGGCTTGATGAAGCCTCGTTCCGCGCCCTCACCGAAACACCCGCCATTGCGCGTGGCGTGGCGCTGATGCAGACGGGGCGCCAGGATCTCGCGCGTGAGGAATTGCTGCGCGCCCATGCGCTCATTGATCCGTCACTCGATCAGGCTCTGATCGCGCTTGCGGCGGCCTATGAACTTCCCTCCGTGCAGTTGCAGGTCGCAAATACGGCGCATCTTCCCGCACTCGGCACCACGCGCGGCGGCGGCATCATTCTCAATGCAGGCCTGTTCCCGCTTGCCGACTACAAGCCCAGCAATGGCTACAAGGTGGACCGCGCCTTGCTGCTCGCCTTCATGCGG
>NZ_JBATWS010000373.1:0-4245 GCF_049672805.1 Parvibaculum sp. | reverse complement strand
GTGCCAGACCGGCCAAGCTGATCACGCTCGATGAAGTCGGCAAGGGTTGCAGGATCGCTCGGTGTGTGAGCCACGAAACGAGCGCCGCTTTCGAGGCGACCGAAGAGGATGGCGAATTCGGGCCCGGCGCGACCATGCACGACCGTGTATGTCTCGATCGTTGCCTTGCCGTTCGGGCGCTCTTCAACCTGGGGGTGCTTCTCGGCATCAATCTCGGCCTGATAGGTAGCCGGATTTTCACGCTCCCATTTGCCTTCACGCGGTGTTGTCGAATAAAGGCCGAGGCCGTGCTTCGTCACGTACCAGCCATTCGATGTGACGAGGCCCTTGGTGCCCGGCTTCGCGCGGAGCTTGTCCATCATGGTGGCGATGGAGTGCATGACGTAGTTGTTTCCTGCACCTCCGAAGTAAGGCAGGCCACCCGTCACCGTGAGCGGACGCGGATCGTCTTCTGCAATGCCAAGCTCGTTACGGCCGATCTGCACGGCGGAGGGGAAGCAGGAATAGAGGTCGAAATAGTCGATCTCGCTCACATTCCAGCCCGACATGGCGAAAGCTTTCTTGCCCATCATGCGGATGGCGGGCGAGGAGTGGTAGTTCACGCGCTCGGTCGGATACCAAAGATCATTCGCATCGGCGCAGCCATGCAGGAAGACCCATTTGGACTGCGGAATGCCAAGCTCGCGCGCCTTCTTGACCGACATCATGACCACGGCGGCGGCCTGATCGACCTGCATGATCGCGTTCATATACTTCGTATACGGAAAACCGACATAGCGGTTATCGTCGGACGGCGTGGCGATTTCCTCCGCCGTGCGCTTGATCGGGAACCAGGCCTGCGGATGCTGTGCGGCAACTTCCGTGAAGGGGGCCATGAGGCGGCCCACGGCAAGCTGGTGATCCTTCACACTGCGGCCCGCCGCTCCACGGATCGCGTTTTCAAACATCGGGTAGATGTTCACCGGGAACTGAAGCTTGTGGATCTTCTCCACTTCAGTGACACCCGCCTTTTCGATACCGATATCGATGCGCTCGCCGCCCGGATTTTCGTCATGCCAGGGGAGCATCTTGCCCTGCCCCAGCGCGCGCATCAGCGTGCCGAAGCATTCGGAGCCGGCGACAAGCGCCACTTCCGTTTCGCCATTCGCGATGAGTTCGGCCGTGTAGTTGACGAGCATCTGCGGCGTGTTGCCGCCCGTCGGGCCGTAGCAGGTCTTGGACGGGTTAGCGCCGACCAGATTGGCCAGCGTCTTTGCCGCATTGGGATAGCGGCCAAAGGGAAGGCGGCCTGAATCGGGGCTGTCAGTGATGAAGCGAACGGTGGTCACATTGTCCACTTCCGCCCAGAGCTTCTTGCCAAGGCCGGTATCAGCCGCCGCAGCTTCCGCCGCATCGGCCATGAGATGCATGGGCGACTTTGCCTTCTCGACATCCTTTTCCTTCTGGACGAGCTGACCGCAACCGACGAGGACGGGCATACGGTCATCGAGCTTGATGTCGGACATGGAAGTCTCCCTGAAATATTTTAGTTCGTGGTGCTAACCAATTTCCGCCGAGAATAGCGAGTGACGCTCGCCTGTCCAGCGGGTCCGTGCGGGGTGAAAATCCGGTGCCTTTGCCCCTACGTCATGGGCTTGTCATTCAGACGCCGTGCTTTTCACGAAAGGCGAAGGCCGAGAGGAGGAAGCGCGCGCCATAGATCAGAGCCTCCGCATTCACGGCATGACCAAGGCCCGCAAGCGGTACGCCCTGACAGACGATGCCCGCCTCCGACATCGCCTTTACCGACATCATCATGCCATAGAGCGGCGCGAGTTGATCCTGCTCGCCATGCACCAGCATGACAGGCGGCTTCGAGGTTACTTCGGCGGAAAGCCTGTCTGCCCCGACAAGGCCGCCCGAATAGCCAAGCAGGGCAGCAGGCGCTACCTCGCGGCGAAGCCCCAGATGAAGCGCCATCACCGTGCCTTGACTGAAACCGACCAGCGCGAGGCGCGAGGCATCGAGTCCGACACGGCTGAGTTCGCCATCAATGAAGGCATGGAGGTCGGGCGCTGCCTCCACGGCATCATCGTAGAGTTTCGGATCGCCTGCGGGGCGCTTGCCGATCCAGCGGAAGCCGCCATCCTTCGCCTCATGCAGCCCGTCCGGCGCGACGAAGGCAACATTCGGCATGGAGCCCTGCCAATAATCCGCGAAGGTCATCAGGTCCGCCCCGTTTGACCCATAGCCGTGCAGGAAAATGACAAGCCAGTCGGCCTTGCCGGAAGGCGCGTCGCGGCGGAGAGCGGTGAGCGTCATGCCTGTCTGTCCTTCGCATAGGCTTTCAGCCGGTTGCTGGCTTCTATCAGGATCGCATCCTGCTTGCAGAAACAGAAACGCACGAGATGATGCGGCGCTTCCGACAATGCATAGAAAGCGGAAAGCGGGATCGCCGCGACCTTTGCCTTGATCGTGATCTCGCGGCAAAACTCGCTGTCGGTTCCCTTGAAGCCAAGCGGGCGGAAATCGGCCGAGACGAAATAGGTGCCGTCTGCGGGCAACACGGCAAAGCCCGCCTCGCGCAATCCCGCCGACAGGAGATCGCGCTTTGCCTCCAGTGATGAAGCCAGGCCCGAGAAATAGCTGTCATCCTTTCGCAGCCCATAGGCAATGGCGGATTGCAGCGCGGGCGGCGTGGTGAAAGTGATGAATTGATGCGTCTTGCCGACCACTTCCATAAGGGCGGCCGGGCCGGTGACATAGCCCACCTTCCAGCCCGTAAGCGAAAAGGTCTTTCCGGCGGAGCCGATGCGCAGCGTCCGCTCGCGCATGCCCGGCAGCGTCATCAACGGCACATGCTCATGACCGGAAAAGACGAGATGCTCATAGACCTCGTCGCAGATGGCATAGGCATCATGCGCCACGATGAGTTCGGCCAGGCGCGTGAGTTCCGCGCGGGAAAATACCTTGCCGACCGGGTTCATGGGCGAGTTGAGAAGAACAAGCTTGGTGCGCGGCGTGAAGGCCGCCTCAATCCGCTCGAAGGGGAGCGACCAGTCCGGCGGTGAGAGCGGCACGGCAACTGCCTTTGCTCCCGATGCTTCGATGATCGGCTTGTAGCTGTCATAGGCCGGCTCGAAGATGATGGCTTCATCACCCGGATTGAGAAGTGCCATGAGACAGTCCGCCAGCGCCTCTGTTGCGCCGGATGTCACCATCACTTCTTTCTGCCAATCGACCTCCAGCCCGTAGAAGCGCCGGTTCGCCTCCGCCACCGCCTGACGAAGCGCGGGGAGCCCCATCATGGGCGGGTACTGGTTCGGGCCTTCCACAATGGCCTTCGCTGCCGCCTCGCGCACATCATCCGGGCCTTCATCATCCGGGAAACCCTGCCCCAGATTGATCGCGCCATGCTCGACCGCCAGAGCGGACATGACCGTGAACACGGTCGTGCCAAGTGCCGAGAAGGTGCCGTTCAGTGCCCGCATTCTGCCTGCCTCATCCATTCCGCCAACATTCAGCCGGATTATTTCCTGTTTTGCGGTTGTCGCGGGGTGTGCCCCGGCTGTCAAATGGCGGATACTGAAATGGCAGGCCTGAAATGCGCGGCTTTCCGCCAGATATGAGATTAACGCGTGAAAAACGCCACTTTCTTAATCAATCTGACCATATTTTGTGCAACGCGCGCGCATAAAATACAGGCACCCCATAACGGGAAATAACCTAACCTTCTGTTTCTTAACGATTTTCCGCCCTCGCCCGAGTTGGCACGAGCCCTGCTATCAGAGAAGCGAGACGGCGGGCTGAACAGTTCCTCTGTGAGTGCCCAAAACAAGGAAGTCACGAATGAAAAAGATCGAGGCGATCATCAAGCCCTTCAAGCTCGACGAAGTTAAAGAGGCTCTGCAGGAAGTCGGCTTGCAAGGCATCACTGTTACCGAGGCCAAGGGCTTCGGCCGTCAGAAAGGCCATACGGAGCTCTATCGCGGTGCCGAATATGTCGTGGACTTTCTGCCGAAAGTGAAAATCGAAGTCGTGCTGAATGACGATCTGGTGGCAAAGGCCGTGGAAGCAATCCAGCAGGCCGCCCGCACGGGCCGTATCGGCGATGGCAAGATCTTCATCTCGAATATCGAGGAGACGATCCGCATCCGTACCGGCGAAACCGGCGCGGAAGCCATCTGACAGGCAGAGATGAGACAACGCGCTCGGAGCTGGGGCGAGCGCGGATTGAGACGGGCCACGGCCCGAACACCCCTAAAG
>NZ_JBATWS010000372.1:0-2209 GCF_049672805.1 Parvibaculum sp. | reverse complement strand
GTCTGAAGCTGCGCTTGGGGGATTCTGCCGGAATACGGCGTTTCGGCTTGATTCTTCAGGGAAGGATTCACTCCCGCGGATTGAGGGAAAGTGCCGAAAGCTGCACGCGTTTACGTTCGCTATGTTGAGGCCGTCAACAATGTGGTCGGCCGCATCGTCATGTATCTGATTATCGTGATGATCGGAGTGATGCTCTACGCATCCTTCTCCCGCACGGTAATGAACACGCCAGTCAACTGGGCCATGGAAATGGGCCAGTTCTTGCTCGCAGCCTATTATCTTCTCGGCGGCGGCTACACGCTCAAGCAAGATGCACATGTGCGAATGGACCTGTTCTATGGCCGCCTGTCGCGGCGCAAGATGGCCTTCGCTGATACCATCACGGCTTTTGCGCTCGTCTTCTATCTGACCGCTCTGCTCGTCGGCGGCATTTCCAGCACCGATTATGCAATCACCTACAATCAGGTGAACTACACCTCATGGGCGCCGCCTCTCTGGCCCATCAAGGTCATCATGACAATCGGCATCTTTCTGATGTTGCTTCAGGCCATTGCCTTCTTCTTCCGGGATATCGCGATCATGCGCGGTGAGGAAATTCCATGAGCTCTGAACTTATTACATTGCTCATGTTCTCCTCGATGGTGCTGATGCTGCTGACAGGGCAGCGGGTTTTCGGCGTGATCGGCTTTGTGGGTTCCGCTGCCGCACTCCTTCTCTGGGGCGATGGCGCGGTTGAAATGCCGTTCAACGCCGTCTTTCAGGTGCTGAACTGGTATCCGCTGCTGACGCTGCCGCTCTTTGTTTACATGGGCTACATGCTCTCGGAATCGGGCATAGCGAACGACCTCTATCGCATGTTCCATGTCTGGACCGGCCCGGTGCGCGGAGGCCTTGCGCTTGGTACGATTGGCCTGATGGTCGCGATCTCCGCGATGAATGGCCTGAGTGTTGCGGGCATGGCCATTGGCGCAACAGTTGCCCTGCCGGAATTGCTCAAGCGCGGCTATGACAAGGTCATGGTGACGGGCGTCATTCAGGCCGGCAGTTCGCTCGGCATTCTGCTGCCGCCAAGCGTCGTGCTCGTGCTCTATGCGATGATCGCGCGCCAGCCTGTCATGCAGCTCTGGCTCGCAGGCATTATTCCCGGCCTGTTGATGGCCACAATCTTCGCGGCCTATGTCTATATACGTTGCCGCCTGCAACCCCATCTTGGCCCGCCGCTTCCGCAGGAAGAGCGTGAGCAGATCACATGGGGCGAGAAGTTCCGCCTGCTCTCCGCCGGTATCCTGCCTGTCGTCATCTTCGGCACGATGATGGGGCTTTTCCTGAGCGGTATCACAAGCCTCGTAGAAAGCTCCGCCGTCGGCGCGCTGCTGGCAACGCTTGCCGCCTTTTTGCGGGGACGTCTCAATGCCACTGTCATGAATGATGTGCTGCGCCAGACGCTGAACATCACCTGCATGTTCATGTGGATCATTCTCGCTGCACTCTGCTTCGCGGCGGTTTATGACGGGCTCGGCGCACGACAAGCCATACAGTCGCTGCTGCTTGATACATGGGAACTTGAGCCCTGGGGCATCCTTATGCTGATGCTCCTTTCCTTCATCATTCTCGGGGTGTTTCTTGACGATACGGCGATGCTCGTCATCGTGGCGCCGCTCTACATTCCGCTCGTCATCAGCCTCGGCTTCAACCCGATCTGGTTTGGTGTGGTTTACACCGTCACCTGTCAGGTCGCCTATATAACGCCGCCCTTTGGCTACAATCTCTTCCTGATGCGCGCGATGGCGCCTCCCGAGATATCGTTGATGGATATCTACCGCTCCATCGTTCCCTTTGTCGGGCTGATGCTGCTTACCATCAGTCTGCTGATGATGTTCCCGCAGATTGCTCTGTGGTTGCCGGAGTACTACCTCGGCCGTTGATCCCGTGGATCAGGGGGCGAGTTCCGTGAACGTTGCGTTTCTTCATGAAGGCAGGTCCGGCGTTTGGTCGGCAATGCCTGAAACCATCTAGTGAAGAAGGAGCCTGTCTATGACCGACCGTCCCAATCTTAATAAGCGTGATTTTCTGAAAAAGGCCGCCGTCGGCGCGGCCGCTGTCGGCGCGTCCACACTCGCCGCGCCGAATATCGTACGAGCCCAGTCGCCGATCCGTTGGCGTCTGCAAACCTATGCGGGCACGTCGCTCGCAGAGCACGTCATCAAAC
>NZ_JBATWS010000371.1:0-5985 GCF_049672805.1 Parvibaculum sp. | reverse complement strand
GATCGTTGCGCGGGTTCTTGCGGGGCGCGGCGTTGCGCCGGAAGACTGCGCGGCCTATCTCGCCCCCTCGCTCAGAACCCTGCTGCCCGACCCGAGCACGCTTGCTGATATGGACAAGGCAGCGGTGCGGGTGGCGGATGCCATCATTGCGGGCGAGAAGATTGCCGTCTTTGGCGATTATGATGTTGATGGCGCGACCTCGAGCGCGTTGCTTCACCGCTTTTTCAGGGAGGTGGGGCGCGAGCTTCGCATCTATATTCCCGATCGCATCAGGGAAGGGTACGGACCCAACGCGCCTGCGCTCAAGCGGCTGAAGGATGAGGGTATCGACCTCGTCATCACGGTTGATTGCGGCACCATGGCGCACAAGGCGCTGGGGATCGCGGCGGATTATGGCCTTCCTTCCATCGTGATCGATCACCATCAGGCAGAGCCTGCGCTGCCGCCCGCCTTCGCGCTCGTCAATCCGAACCGGCTTGATGATGATAGCGGGCTTGGCCAGCTTGCCGCTGTGGGAGTGACCTTCGTTTTTCTTGTCGCGCTCAACAGGGCGCTTCGTGACCGCGGCTTTTATGGCGCTGATCGCGCGGAGCCGAACCTGATGCAATGGCTCGATCTCGTGGCACTGGGGACGGTGTGCGACGTGGTGCCGCTCCAGGGGCTCAATCGCGCGTTTGTGGCGCAGGGGCTGCGTGTCATGGCGCGGCGGGGGAATGTGGGGCTCAGCGCGCTTGCCGAGGTTGCGCGCATGAATGGTGCGCCTGCGCCCTATCATTGCGGTTTTCTTCTCGGTCCGCGCGTCAATGCGGGCGGACGTGTCGGACGCGCCGATCTCGGCGTGCGTCTGCTCACCACGGAAAATGAACTCGAGGCGCACGCGCTTGCCGAAGAGCTGAATGTGATGAATGCCGAGCGGCAGGCAATCGAGGCGCAGGTTCTGGAACAGGCACTGGCGCAGGTCGATGAGCGGCTGTCCGCTTCACGCGCAAACACGCCGCCGCCGCTGATCATTGCGAGCGGCAGGGGCTGGCATCCGGGTGTCATCGGCATTGTGGCGAGCCGTCTCAAGGATCGGTATGAGCGGCCAAGCCTTGTCATCGCGCTGGATGAGAAAGGCGAAGGCAAGGGTTCGGGGCGTTCGCTCACCGGTGTGGATCTCGGCCGTGCGGTCACGGCGGCGCTGGAGGCGGGGCTTCTCATCAATGGCGGCGGGCACGCCATGGCAGCGGGGCTTACGCTGCGCGAAGAAAAGATCGAGGCGCTGGATGCTTTCCTCTCAAAGCGCCTTGCGGATGATGTTGCCATTGCTTCCGAAGCGCGGGTGCTGAAACTGGACGGGGCGATTGCCGCGCGTGGTGCCACGCGCGATCTTTATGACCTGGTGCAACAGGCGGGGCCTTACGGGGCGGGTAATCCGGAGCCGCGCTTTGCCGTGCCTTCGGTTCGTGTCGTGCGAGCCGATATTGTCGGTAATGCGCATGTGCGCTGCATCCTTGCGGGGGAGGATGGCGAGCGGCTGAAGGGCATTGCCTTCCGCGCAGCCGAATCGCCGGTGGGTGCCGTTCTGCTGGATAAGGGGGCGGGGCTGCTTCATATAGCAGGCCGTCTTTCCGCAGATGACTGGCAGGGACGGCGCGAAGTGCAGCTTACAATCGAGGATGCCGTGCCTACGCGGGACGCGCAGCCGTGAAAAGGCGGGAATCCGCCGGTTTTCGTGTGGGCGGGGCTTGCCACAAACGGATTGTCCGCTTATAAGGCCGCCGTGAGCGGGTTTCCCCGCTGGGCCTTGCGCCCCACGAAATGTGCGCCCTTCGTCTATCGGTTAGGACGCCAGATTTTCATTCTGGAAAGAGGGGTTCGATTCCCCTAGGGCGTACCATTTCCTTCATGTCGGCTGCCGCGCGCGGCGGGCACGCAGCAGCCTCCACATCCTTCACCAATGGCCAATATTCGGCATGGAAGCCCATGGTTCCTGTGCGGGCAGGGGCGCGCCTGCCTGCAGCAACTCGATGGAGATGTTGTCGGGCGAGCGGACAAAGGCCATGCGTCCGTCGCGCGGCGGACGATTGATGGTGACGCCCGCTTTCATGAGCCGGTCGCATGTCTCGTAGATATTTTCGACCTCATAGGCGAGATGGCCGAAATTGCGGCCTTCGCCCAGTTCTTCCGGGTCCCAGTTCCAGGTGAGTTCCACCTGCGCTTCTTTCTGGCCGGGCGCTGCGAGGAACACGAGGCTGAAGCGGCCTGCCTCGATGTCGAAGCGACCGAGATTTTCGAGGCCGAGCTTGTTGCAATAAAAGTCGAGCGATTTGTCGAGGTCGCTGACACGCACCATTGTGTGCAGATACTTCATCACTGATCCTTGATGTATGCGGTGTTTGCCGCATGATTCCCCATCCGGGGCGCCGGGTCAAAGAAGGGCGGAGAAAGAATGTCGAAGGAGTTGAAACGGGCCATTGAGGAAGCCTATCGCGTGGTGGTGTTCACCGGCGCGGGCATCAGCACGGAAAGCGGCATTCCCGATTTCCGCAGCCCAGGCGGACTCTGGACGAAAATGGCGCCGATAGACTTTCAGGATTTTGTCCGTTCTCCCGATATTCGCGCGGAAGCGTGGCGGCGAAAATTCGAGATCGACAGGACGATTGCGCAGGCAGAACCCAACAAGGGCCACATGGCCATTGCGAAGCTGGTGGATGAGGGGAAGGTCTCTCACGTCATCACGCAAAATATCGACAATCTGCATCAGAACTCCGGCATTCCTGCTGAGAAAATCATAGAGCTGCATGGCAATGGCACCTATGCGAAGTGTCTTGATTGCGGTGAGCGGCACGAGCTTTCCTGGGTGCGGGAAATGTTCGAGACGTCCGGCCTCGCGCCGGACTGCCGCTCCTGCGGCGGCATCGTAAAGTCGGCGACGATTTCCTTCGGGCAGGCCATGCCAGAAGAAGAGATGAACCGTGCGCATGAGGCGACGCTTGGTTGCGACCTTTTTCTCGCCATTGGTTCGTCGTTGCAGGTCTATCCGGCGGCAGGTTTTCCCATTCTCGCAAAGCGGAACGGCGCGATGCTCGTGATCCTCAATCGCGAACCGACGGAACTCGACCAGATCGCCGATCTGGTCATCCATGACGAGATTGGTGCGACGCTCGCTCCGATCGCAATGTTGAACTAGGAGGGTGCAGGTGGCAGGGGGAAAGGTCGAGTGGTGGAAGGGCGCGGTTGTCTATCAGATCTATCCGCGCAGCTTTCGCGATACGAATGGCGACGGCATTGGCGATCTGAAGGGCATTGAAGAAAAACTCGATCATGTCGCCTCGCTCGGCGCGGATGCCATCTGGCTGTCGCCGTTCTATCCGTCACCCAACAAGGATTTCGGCTACGACGTTTCCGACTATTGCGATGTCGCACCGGAGATGGGAACGCTGGCGGATTTCGACCGGCTTGTGGCCGAAATTCACAAGCGCGGGCTGAAGCTCATCGTCGATCAGGTGCTGGCGCATACATCCGAGCAGCATCCGTGGTTTCAGGAGAGCCAGCTCTCTGCCGATAATCCGAAGGCGGACTGGTATGTCTGGGCGGATGCAAAGGAAGACGGCACAGTGCCGAATAACTGGCTGTCTGCCTTTGGTGGCCCGGCCTGGTCATGGAACCCGATCAGGCGCCAGTACTATCACCACAAGTTTTTGAAGAGCCAGCCGAAGCTCAACTTCCACAATGAAGAAGTGGTAGAAGCCTGCATGAATGTGCTGCGCTTCTGGCTGGATCGCGGCGTGGACGGGTTCCGGCTCGATGTTGCCAATGCCTATCTGCATGATGCCGAGCTGAAGGACAATCCGCCGCAGCCGCGCGACAGACGCACCTTCATGGACTGGGCTCATGCGCCGCGCCTGCAGCAGCACATCCATGATGCGAACCGGCCAGAAAACGAATGGGCGATGAAGCGGGTGCGCGCCGTCATGGAAGAGTATGATGCGCGGCTCGCCTTTGGTGAGTTTTCGGAGCGGCCGGAAATGCTTGGCCTTTATGCGGGCGGACTGGAGCGGCTGCATACGGGCTATACATTCGACTTCATTGAGGACTGGAGTTTCGAGCCGCCGGTCTTCCGCGCCTATTATGAAAAGCTGCTGGCACCGCTGGATGATCTCTTTCCCTGCGTGACCTTTTCAAACCACGACGTGCCGCGCCCCGTGACACGCTGGGGCGGCGGGCAGGGCGATGATGCGCTGGCGAAAGTTGCACTGACGCTGCTGCTTGCGCTGAAGGGTAATGTGCTGATGTTTCAGGGCGAGGAACTCGGCCTTCCGGAAGTTGACCTTGAGCGGCATCACATCAAGGATCCGGTGGGCGATCTCTATTTTCCCTGGGTGAAAGGGCGCGATGGCTGCCGCACGCCGATACCCTGGGAGTGCGCGCCGCAGGGCGCAGGCTTCACCAGTGGCGAGCCGTGGCTACCGATCCCCGGCTATCACAAGGTGCGGGCCGTGGATGTTCAGGAGGCGGATGAAAATTCGGTTCTTGCCCATGCGCGCCGCATGATCTCGCTGCGCAAGGCGCATCCGGCTTTGCGGCTCGGTGATATTCGCTTCCTCGATGCGGAAGGAAAAGTGCTTGCCTTCGCGCGCTAAGGTGAGGATCGGCTCGTCTGCGTCTTCAATCTCGGAAGAGACGCGGCGTCGTTCACGCTGCCCGAAGGTGCAGGTAAGGCGATTTTTGAGTTGGGTGAGGTGCGGCGCGAGGGTGCGGTGCTCTCGCTCGGGCCGCGAGGGGCTGCATTCTTTCCTGCCTGAGGCGGGGGTCTCTCAGAAGCCGACAAGCCAGAGAAGCAGGATGAGGGCGAGGATCAGCAACGGTCCCCAGAGCCAGGGGGAGAGGCTGAAACCTGCTTCTTCATCCGGCAAAAGCGGGACGCCTGTTGGTGAAATGGGATCGCTGTCAGGGGATTTGACGGGGATGCCGCCGCTCATCTCCTCGACGATTTCGGGCAGCTCTGCGTCTGTGCCAGTACCCGCGCTGGTAACGAGCTGCGCGATATTTGCGAAGAAGGCTTCGGTCTTGGCCGTTGTCGCATCTTCGATTGGGCGCTGACCGATCTGCGCGAGCTTGCCGCCCATCTGCGCTTCGATGCTATAGGAAAGCAGCGTTCCCTCGGGGATTTCCTTGAGAGTGATCCGGGCCGTGCCTCTGGCGAAGCCCGCCGGGCCGCCATCGGTTTCGACATTCACTGTCCAGCCATCTGGCGCATCGATGTCTGTGAACCTCACCTTGCCGAGGAATCGGCCGCTGACGGGACCGGCTGCGGCGCTTGCCGTTACCTCGAACTCGGTATCGGCGGTCTGTACGACAGATTCCGCGCCCGGAATGGCTTGACGGAGAACATCCGGGTCATTCAGGGCCGTCCAGACTTCTTCTCGTGACGCCTGAATCTTCCGTTCGCCGGATATTTCCATCGGAGAGCCTCCCGCTCTGTCTGCCCGCCTCTTAAATGTAGGTCAGCACGAGGGTCATTCCTAGCAGAACCGCAATCCACAGCACCATGGAGCCGGTGGGCCAGGTGCGGGCCAGCGGGCCGAGAGGCCCGTGGGCGCGGTAAATGCCGGAAAGCAGGTTCGCCACGCGCCTTTCCGTGAGGCGCACGCCAAAGTGCCATGTGCCGCCGATGACGTGGCTCAGAAGGCGCAGGATGGCAGGCGCGAGGCGGCGATAGGTCCAGTCGAAATCGAGCAGGATGCCGCGCTGCGGGGGCGCCAGCAGGTCGCGCTTCACCATGAGCGCGAAGCCGAGCGCCACGAAGGCGAGGAGTTGCACCTGCGTGATGATATGCGCCGTGGTGTAAGGCTCATAGGTGAGTTCATAGGGCAGCAGATCGTAAAGTGCTGCGGGATAAAGCCCGATGCCGACGCAAAGAAGCGCGGTGAGCGCCATGGCGATGAGCATGCCGGGCGGCGCTTCCTTCGGGCGGAGACTGCTATTCGCGCCGAAAAAGGC